>JAJFFA010000232.1 GCA_021776885.1 Planctomycetota bacterium | reverse complement strand
CGTCGCGCCCAGGGCGTAGACGTCACTCGCCGGGCCGATGCGCTCGCCCTCCCCCGCCAGCTGCTCGGGGGACGCGTAGAGCGGCGTGCCCTGGAAGGCGCCGGTCTGGGTCAGGGCCAGGGCGTCCTGCTCACGCGCCAGGCCGAAGTCGATCAGCCGCGCCTGGCCCGCGGCGTCGATGCGCACGTTCGAGGGCTTGACGTCGCGATGCACGATCCCGGCCGCGTGGGCCTCGCCCAGGGCGCTCGCCACCTGCGCCGCCCAGCGCACGAGCTGGCGCACGTCGCACCTGGGGTCGCGCGCCAGGCGCTCGTCCAGGTTCTCGCCGGGCACGAACTCGGTCGCCAGCCACAGCTCGCTCTGCTCCTCGCCGGCGGCGTAGATCGTGACGAGGTGCGGGTGGCGCAGGGCGCCCAGGGCGCGCGCCTCGCGCCGGAAGCGCTCGCGCGCCGTGGGGCTGCGCGAGAGGCTCGGGTGCACCAGCTTGACCGCCGCCAGGCGCTCGACCGACTCCTGGCGTGCGAGGTAGACCAGGCCCATGCCGCCCTCGCCCAGGGGCGAGAGGATGCGGAAGTCCCCCAGGCGGCGGTCCTTGCCCGGCGCGGCACCCGTGTCGGCGGCCAGGGCCGCGACGATGCCCATGCGTGCCAGGCCCGCGTAGAGCCGGGCGAGCTCTTCGCGCTGGGCCGGGTGCTCGGCCAGGAATGCCTCGACGCCCTCCTCGCCCTGCGCTTCCGCGCGGTCGATCAGACGTGCCAGCAGGGCCTCCAAGTCCTGCGTGTGCTCCATGCTCCGGCCCGCGCCGGGTCCTCCGGAGGTAAGCTACGTAGGGGGACGGTGACCTGGACGCCAGCTTTCGCGAGATCTTCGAGCGCGCGCAGGACGGGGATGCCCCCGCCCGCGGGGCCCTCCTGGAGCGCCACCTGCCGGGGCTGCGGGCCTACGTGCGCCTGAAGGCCGGGCCGGCCCTGCGCGCCCGGGAGTCCCAGTCCGACCTGGTGCAGTCGGTCTGCCGCGAGGCCCTCGAGGACCTGTCGCGCATCGAGTGTGCGGACGAGGACGCCTTCCGCGGCTGGCTGATGCAGGTCGCCCTGCACAAGATCCTGGGGCGCGCGAACTACCACCGAGCCCAGCGCCGCGACCCGGGGCGCGAGGCCAAGGGCGGCGCGCCGTCGGTACTCGAGGCCTACGCCGGCTTCTGCACGCCTAGCCGCGACGCGATGGTCGAGGAGGAGACGCGGCGCATCGAGGCGGCCTTCGACCGGCTGCCCGAGAACTACCGTGACGTGATCCTCGCGAGCTGCATCGAGGGGCGCTCGCACCGCGAGCTGGCCGAGCGCTGGGGCAAGAGCGAGGAGGCGTTGCGTCAGCTCTTGACCCGCGCCCGCGCGCGACTGGGGATGCTGCTCGGGGAGGGCGAGTAGGCGCGGCGACGGCCGGGCGACAGCGGGTGTCGGGCGGGGCCGATCGCGTACCATGGGTGCGATCATGCACGCTCCCCAGCCCTCCCCTGCGTACGCCGGCCGCCGGCTGCCCCTGGCCGCCCTGACCCTGCTGGCCGGCGCCCTTCCGGGTTGTTCGGACCCCGCGCCCTCCGGCCCCAGGGGCGAAGTCCGCAACGTGCTGCTGCTGGTCTGCGACACCCTGCGCTCCGACCGCCTGGGCTGCTACGGCTATGGCCGCGACACGTCGCCCCACGTCGACTCCCTGGCGCAGCGCGGGGTGCTGTACGCGTCCAACTACTCCCAGGGCTGCTGGACCGTGCCGTCGATGATCTCGATGATGAGCGGGCTGTCGGTGACCGACGAGGAGACGATCCTGCCCTCGAAGATCACCGTCCTGGCCGAGGCCGTCCGCTCCCACGGCATCGACACCGCGGCCTTCGTCGCCAACCAGGTGCTCTGGATCGACCGCGGCTTCGAGCGCGGCTTCGACAGCTTCCATACGGCGCGGGTCGACGGCCCGGAGCTGGCGGCGAGCTTCGTCGAGTGGCACACCGAGCGTGAGGATCCCGAGCGCCCGTTCTTCGCCTGGGTGCACTTCCGCGACCCCCACTACCCCTACCACCCGGCCGAGGAGCACGACCTCTTCGAGGGCGACCGCCTCGACCTGGAGCAGGTCCTGCCGCGCTGGAAGGCCGCCCGCGACGAGTCCGACGGGCTGCAGCTGGAGGAGGCCCCCTTTCCCTTCCAGCGCGCCGTGCGGCGCATGACCGAGGCCAGCAACCACTACGACGGTGAGGTGCGCGGGATGGACGACGGCGTGGGCCGCATCCTGGCCCGGCTCGAAGCAGCGGGCGAGCTCGAGGACACCCTGGTCGTCTTCTGCGCCGACCACGGCGAGATGCTCTACGAGCAGCGCCAGCAGCCGGGCATGGTGAAGATGACCCTGGACAAGAAGGGCGGGCTGCCCGAGGGCGTCGCGAACCTCTTCGCCCGCGGCCACCGGCCCTGGTACTTCGAGCCGCTGTGGAACACGCCGCTGATCTTCGCCGGGCCGGGCTTCCGCGGCGGCGAGCGGCGCGAGGCCCTCTCGGCCAACCTCGACATCTACCCCACGATCCTGGCGGCCTTCGGCCTCGAGCCCCTGCCCTGGCTGCAGGGCAAGAGCCTGATGGGCGGGCTCGAGTCAGGCCACGAGCGCGTCTTCGCCTACGGACACCGCACCACCGCGGTGCTCGAGGCGCCGGGCACGAAGCTCGTCGAGGCGCCGCGCGAGCTGTACCTGCTGGAGGGCGAGGGTGAGCCGCCGTACCAGCTCTACGACCTCGAGCGCGCTCCCCTCGAGGACCGCGACTTCGCCGGCGACGAGCCCGATGTGGTGGCGCGCCTGGCGGCGGAGATGGAGGCCTGGCGCGCGCGCAACGCCCGCGACATCGAGTCGAGCACCAGTGACGAGGCCTACGAGATGCTGCGCCAGCTGGGCTACGTCGGGGACGAAGAGGAGGAGTAGAGGCGCGGCTCGGCGGGCGCGCGCCTCCCGTTGGATCCGGCTGCTGCGAGGCAGCGCTGCTCAGGGCGCGAAGTGGATCGTGACGGAGTTGGAAGTGTTGTGACGCAAGCCGCATGGGGTGAACACGCCGTCGCGGTACCAGGCCTGGAAGTGCCAGGTCTGTCCCGCCTGAAT
>JAJFFA010000231.1 GCA_021776885.1 Planctomycetota bacterium | reverse complement strand
TCCCCTCCCATCGGACCGCCTTCGCCCGCGCCCTCGGAGCGCGCGACCTGGGGTCCGTGATCGAGATCGCCCAGCGCCGGCTCGGGCGCAAGCTCGACGAGGACGACATCGGCACCCTGACGCGGCTGACGGAGCTCCGTGCCGCCTACGAGCCGACGCGGCCGCTCCTGCCCTACCTCCTGAGCGTGATCCGCAACCGTCGGCGCACCCGGGACGAGCGCGAGTGGACGCGGGAGTGGATCCTGGCGCGCCTCGAACCCCGCGGCGCGCGGGGCGACGACCCGGCGGACGTTGCCGTGGCCCGGGCCCTGTGCGCCGAGGTCGTGCGCACCGCGCGCTGGGCCCTGACCGCCACCGAGCGCGGGGTCTTCGGCGAGTGGTGGGCGGCCGTCTGCGGCGCAGTCTTCGACGACCGGCGGCCCGCGTCCGACGCGCAGCTGGCCGAGGTCCTCGGCATGTCGACGCTCAACTTCAAGAAGCGCCTGAGCAGCGCGCGCGCCAAGCTCGCTCCGGCCCTCGAACACTACTGGAAGGACGAGCGTGGTCCGGCGCGCTGATCTCTCCGGCCCGCCGGGCACCGAAGCGGCCCAGGGCGCTCGAGCCGACGAGGCCCAGGCTGCGGCGCCCACCCGGCTCCTGCGCCAGGCCGAGGGCGCCCTCGCCATCGGCCTGGCCCTGGCCGCCGGGGTGGCCCTGGCCTTCGTCGGCATCGAGTCACTCTGGGCCGCCACGCCGCGCGACCCGCGTGCCTACCCGGCCGTGGGCCATCTCGCCTTCTTGCTCTTCTCCATCGCCAGCACCGTGTGGGTCGGCGTGCGCCACACGGCCAGCCTCGATCCGCTGCTGACGACCTCCCTCGAGCGCGCGGTCGTGCGGCGCTCGATGGTCCAGATCCTGCGCGCCTGGCTCGGCGTCCAGGTCAGCTGGCTGGCGCTCTACGCGTGGCTCGCCTTCGGCTACTACCGCGACGGGCTGCCCGCCGGCTTCGACAGCGTCAGCGACGCGCTCAACATCGCCTCGGTCTTCGGCTGGGCCTTCCTGGGCCTGGTGCTCGACCGACCCAGCACGCCGACCTCGACCTCGAGCGATCGTCACCTGCACTTCCAGCGCGCCCTGTTCTGGGCCGCCGTCGGCTGTGTCTTCGCCCTCGGACTCTCGGTCGGTGGACGAGCCCTCGAGAGCGATGCGCGTTTCTCCGGCCTGGGCGCCTTCGGCAGCGGCGTCGTCGGCGTCGCGGTCTCGGTCGCCATGGCCTTCTTCTTCTCCGGGCTGTCCCACGGCCGCTGGCTCTTCGGACTCGCGCACTGGCCCCTGGTGCTGCTCTGGTCCTACTGCGCCCTGCAGCTGTGCTGGTCGACCGGCGTCGTGGGCGAGAGCCGGGTCATGGGCCTCTCGCCCCTGGCGCTCCTGTGGCTGGCCCTGGGGCTCAAGGCCTACCTGTTCGCCTACGTGACGAGCTGGCTGCGCAGCGGCATGCTCGAGCAGCTGCTCCTGCGCCTGCAACGCGAACTCGAATAGGGCAGGAATTTTCCAGACGGAGCCGGTACCTGATGGCGGAGGTACCATGCAGAGCTTCAACCAGACCCTGGTCGCCCTGAACGCCGTCATCTGGCACCGCTGGGTGCTCTACGCCCTGCTCGGGGTCGGCATCCTGTTCACGCTGTGGAGCAAGTTCTGCCAGCTGCGTGCCCTGACCCACGGCACCCGGGTCCTGCGCGGCGTCTACGACGACCCCGACGACCCGGGGGCGATCAGCCACTTCCAGGCCCTGTCGACCGCGCTCTCCGCCACGGTGGGCCTGGGCAACATTGCAGGCGTGGCCCTCGCCATCACCCTCGGCGGACCCGGGGCCGTGTTCTGGATGTGGGTGATCGGCCTGGTCGGCATGTCCCTCAAGACCTTCGAGGTCGTGCTCTCGATGCTGTTCCGCGACACCCGCGTCGAGGGCTCCCCACGCGGCGGACCGATGCTGGTCGCGAGCCGCGGCCTGGCCCGGCTGGGCTGGCCGCGGCTGGGGCGCGCCGTCGGCTCGCTCTTCGTCGTGACCCTTCTGATCTCGACGGTGACGGGCGGGAACATGTTCCAGGCCTGGAACGTGGCGGACATCACCCACGCCTACTTCGGCGTGCCCCAGCTCCTGACCGGCGTCGTCCTGGCCAGCCTGGTGGGCCTCGTCATCCTGGGGGGCATCCAGCGCATCGGCGCCGTCGCGGGCAAGCTCGTGCCCTTCATGTGCGGCCTCTACCTGATCGCGGCCCTGGGCGTGGTCCTGGCCCGTGCCGACCAGGTCCCGGGCCTGTTGCTCTTGATCGTGCACGAGGCCTTCCATGCGACCGAGGCCTCGGGCGCTTTCCTGGGCGGAACGGCGGGCTACGCCCTCTTGTGGGGCATGAAGCGCGCCCTCTTCTCGAGCGAGGCCGGCCAGGGTTCCTCCCCCATCGCGCACTGCGCCGCGCGCACGGACGAGCCGGTCCGCGAGGGCGTCGTGGCCGGACTCGAGCCCTTCATCGACACCCTGCTGGTCTGCACCCTGACCGCCCTGGTCCTGCTCTCCACGGGGATCTGGAACCGCGCCCCCGACCTGCCCTTCGGCACGCGCCCCACCCCGGTCGCCAGCGCCGACGGCCACTGGTCCCTGACCCGCGCCCCCATCGCAGTCCCCGCCGAGACCCCCGACGGCGCCGCGGTCTTCGCCATCGTGCGCGCGGGCACGAACCCCGACACCGGCCTCGACCTGCACTCCATCACGGGTCGCATCGAGCGCGACGCCAGCGCCGCCTTCGTCAGCTTCACGCCCGTCGCTGCCCCTTCCCTCGAGCTCGCCTCGGAAGGCCTCTGGCTGCACTACCGCGGCGCAACCCTGACCGCCAAGGCCTTCGACTCGGTCCACCCGGGTCTCGGCAAGTGGCTGGTCACCCTCGCCGCCTGGCTCTTCGCCTTCAGCACCACCATCTCCTGGTCCTTCTACGGCGAGACCGGCGTCGATTACCTCTTCGGCAAGCGCTGGATCGTCCCCTACAAGCTGACCTACTGCGCCTTCCTCGTCCTGGCCTCGATCCCGCAGCTCATCGCCAGCGACACCGAGCTCGACCACCTGACCACCTTCGGCACCGGCGTCATGCTCTGGGTCAACCTCCCCATCCTCCTGTTCTTCAGCCGCACCGCCCTCCGCGCCTACCGCGACTACTTCAAGCGCATGGACCGTCCCTCGGATCACGCTGGCCGCTCGTAGGCCCCATCCCCCGCCACCAGAGCCGGCGGACTGCAGGCCTCTCCAACGCGGCACTCCCGCCCTGGCCACGCGGAAGGTCGTATTCGTTCCAGACGACCGCAGCCAGACAGGGCAGATTGGGCTCCTGCTCCCCAGGCCCCGCCCTCCGCCCCATGATCGCAACCCTCCTGCTCGTCCTCTGGCCGCTCCAAGCCGCCCCCTCCCCCTGGCTCCAGTACGCCGACGCCGAGCAAGCCGGCTTCTCCCCCACGCGCCTGGCCCAGGCCCGCGAGCTCGCAGAACGCGCCGACTCCGCCGCGCTGCTCGTGGTCTTCCGCGGCAACGTGCTCTGCGCCTGGGGTGACGTCACCCGGCGCTTCAAGTGCCACTCCGTGCGCAAGAGTCTGCTGAGCGCCCTGATCGGCATCCACGCGGCGCAGGGCCGCATCGACCTCGAGCGCTCCCTCGCCGAGCTCGACATCGACGACAAGGACGGCCTCAGCGCCGCGGAGCGCGAGGCGCGCGTCAGCGACCTCTTGTGCGCGCGCTCGGGCGTCTACCACCCGGCGGCCAAGGAGCCCGTGGACATGAGCGCGAACCGTCCCGCGCGCGGCAGCCATGCCCCGGGAACGCACTGGTGGTACAACAACTGGGACTTCAACACGCTGCTGACGATCTACGAGCAGCAGACCGGCGCGCGCGTCTTCGAGGACTTCGCCGAGCGCCTCGCCGTGCCCCTGGGCATGCAGGACTACCGCGTCAGCGACGGCTACTACCAGCTCGAGCCGTCCAAGTCCCTGCACCCCGCCTACGCCTTCCGCATGTCGGCCCGCGACCTGGCGCGCGTCGGCGAGCTCTTCCGCCGGGGCGGTGACTGGAACGGCGCCCAGGTCGTGCCCGCCGACTGGATCGCCGAGAGCACCCGTGGTCACTCAGCGTACGCCGGCGGCGGCTACGGCTATATGTGGTGGTCGGCGCAGCCGGGAGACCTGGGCACCCGCTACCCCACCCTCGACGGGTTCGCTCACTTCGCCGCCCGTGGCACCGGCGGTCAGCTCGTGCTGGTCGTTCCGGACGCCGAGCTGGTCGTGGTCCACCGCGGCGACACGGACAACGACCGCCGGGTCGACGGCCAGGCCGTCTGGGCCGTGATCGAGGCCATCGCCGCAGCACGCGTGGGCCAGCCCGCCGAGGATCCGGAGCTGATCGAGCTCGAGCCCGGGGCCGAGCCCTTCGCCAACCCCGGCCCGGAGCCGACGCCCTACACGCAGGTGCACGTCGAGCCGAGCGTGTTCGCCGAGCTCAGCGGCGACTACGAGTTCGCGCCGGGCCAGAACGCCACCCTGCACATCTTTCAGGAGCGCCTCTTCGTGCGCCTGGGCGAGCGCGAGGCGGAGCTGTTCCCCTCCTCCGAGACGGCCTACTTCGCCCGCGCCACGTCCCTCGAGATCGAGGTGCTGCGCGACCCGGCCGGCGAGGTCGAAGCCCTGCGCGTCCTGCTCAAGGGCAACTCCAGCCGTGCTCGGCGGCTGCGCTGACGCTCCGCCCTCAGCGCTCCAGTTCGACCGCCCAGCGGAACGCCCCGCCGCCCAGGGCCTCCCCGCGCACCAGCCGCCCCGGCACGCGCTGCAGCTCTCCGTCCTCTTCGAGCTCGACCTCGACCCGCAGCCCGTCCCGGGTAGCGAACAGGAGATCCGTCTCGGAGACGTTCTCGAGGGAGCCCGCGAGGGTCGTCGCGTCGAGGGTGACGCGCACCGCGCTGCGCGCCGTGCGGCGCTCGCCTTGACGGCGCTCGCCCGGGGCGGAGTCCGGTCGAGGTTGACGTTCGGTCATGGGGCCAGCGGGCCGCGGTGGAGCTGCTTCCTGGGCGGAACGAGCTTCACCACGGCCGGCTAGGATACCCTAGTCGTGTGAGCGACCCCCAGCCCAGTC
>JAJFFA010000024.1 GCA_021776885.1 Planctomycetota bacterium | reverse complement strand
CCATGAACGACATCCCCTTCTTCGCCGATCACGGTCAGCTCACGTTCCGCTGGATGCACCTGATTGCCGGTGTGCTCTGGATCGGAGTGCTCTGGTTCTTCAACTGGATCAACGGTGCGTTCACCGCCACCCTCGACGCCGACACGAAGAAGAAGGTCGTGCCGGAGCTGATGCCGCGCGCCCTGTTCTGGTTCCGCTGGGGTGCGGCATGGACCTTCGTGTCCGGGGTCGCGCTCCTGTTCGTGATCTACTACATCGGCCCGAACGCGAACTACTACAACAACCTGTCGAGCCACGCGGGCACGAACCCCGAGCCGGCGCAGTGGGCGATCCCCTTCGCGACCCTGTTCGTCGGCTTCATCGTCTACGACCTGCTGTTCAAGACCCTGGGCGCCAGCCAGCACAGCCTGGCCGTGGTCCTCTGGGGCGCGATCGCGGTGGCCTTCGCCTACGTCCTCTCGGGCCCGCTCGAGGCCTCGGGCCGCGCCACCTACGTCCACGTCGGAGCGCTCTTCGGCACCTCGATGGCGGCCAACGTCTGGATGCGCATCTGGCCCGCGCAGAAGCGCATCATCACCGCGATCAAGAACGGCGAGGCGCCCGACCCGGCGGACCCCGCCATGGCCGGTTCGCGCAGCAAGCACAACACCTACATGTCGGTCCCGCTGCTGCTGTTCATGGTCAGCGTCGACCAGGCCGTGATCACCTCGGCTTCGAACCCGTACGTCTGGGTCGCCGTGACCCTGGCGGTCGGCTGGGTCGTGACCTTCCTGCTCTACAAGAAGGTCGCGAGCGTCAAGGGCTTCTGAGCCCAGAGGCAAGCGGCCCCGTTCCGGCGGCCGGCCGACGACCGTGTCGCTCACCCAACAAAGCGTAGGTGCTGGCAGCGTGTCGAGTTCGCTCGAAGGCGCCCGGCGCCTGGGCGGGCTCGAATTCGTGCTGCTGCTCGTCGCGGTCGCTGTGGCGCGCCTGATCGCGCAGACGGCGTGCCACGTCTACGACGACGCGTTCATCAGCTACCGCTACGCCCAGAACCTGGCCGCCGGGGCCGGCATGGTCTTCAACCCCGGGGCGGCCTGGGAGCCGGTCCTGGGCACGACCACCCCGGGCTACACCGCCCTGATCGCCTTCTTCGTGAGCCTCGGGTTCGGCGCCCTGCCGGCTTCCCTGGCGCTCAACGTCGTCTTCGACGTCGTCAGCGCGGGCCTCTGCATCGTGCTCCTGGGGCGCGACCGGACGCGTTCCTGTCTGACCCTGCTGGCCTTCGCGGCGATGCCAGAGGTGGCGCGCATCTCCGCCGGCGGGATGGAGGCCCCCCTGCTCCTGAGCCTGGCCCTCGCCGCCACCTGGGCCAGCCGCCGGGGACACCTCCTCTGGGCCGGTAGCCTGGCGGCCCTGGCTTGCACCGTGCGGCCCGAGGCGCTGCTGCTGGTGCTCGTCCTGGCCCTGCCGCTGCGCCGCAATGTCGGCGGCCTGCTGCGCTTCGGCGCGCCCGTGGCACTGGTGGGGGTGGCGTACACGGCGCTCCTGATCAGCGTCTACGGCTCGCCCATCCCGCACTCGGTGACCTCGAAGGCGCAGGTGCACGGGGGCTCGCCGCTGTTCGCGACCTGGGCCGAGATCCTGACCCAGGCCTTCCTGCCGCGGCGCGTGTACCTGCCGCTCCTGCCCTTCGTGGCCCTGGGGCTGGTGCGCTCTCTGGGACGCCGGGCCACGGACCTCGCGCCGGTGCTGCGCTTCGCGAGCGCGATCGTCCTGGCCTATCTGGCCGCCCGGCCGCACACCTGGGGCTGGTACTACTACCTGCCGCTGTTCGCCTACTGCGCCTTCCTGGCGGAGGGGCTCGTGCCCCTGGTCGAGGGGGCCGCCGCGCGCCTGCCCGGCCCGCTCGCCTGGACCCGGCGCCTGGCCGTTCCCGGCGCCACGGCCGTGGTGCTCGGGCTGGTCGTCCTGGGGGCGCGGCTGATGCCGGACCGCGTCACCAGCCGGGTCTACCGGCCGATGGGGGAGTGGGCCAGCGAGGTCGGCTTCTCGGATGGCGGCCGCACCCTCCTGGCCTCGGACATCGGAGCCATCGGGTACTTCGGACGGGGGACCGTGCTGGACAGCGAGGGGCTGACCTTCCCGGCTGCCCTGGACACCGAGGCCTTCCCCGACGAGGTGGCCTTGATCGCCGGCTGGCGCCCCGACTACCTGCTCCTGACCGCCAGCCGCGGGCAGGTGGCCCAGATGCGTGCCTCGGACGAGATCACCCGGGCCTACTACCCGGTGCGGCGTTTCAGTGTCACGGGAGAGACGGAGCTGGAGCCCGAACTGGCCACGCTCCCGGACCATTGGGTTCAGGACTACCTGCTCTTCCGTCGACGGTACTAACGCCCTCGCCCGAGGTCCGGCGATGGTGCATATTGGAGCCATGACCCAGCCGCAATATCTCTCCACGCCCGGCCTGACCCGGGCCGAGGTGCGCGAGGTGGACCGGCTTGCTCAGTCCGAACTGGGCATTCCCGGGCTCGTGCTGATGGAGAACGCAGGGCTCGGGGCGACCCACTACGCCCTCGAGCTGCTCGCCGGCCGGCCGGGACCGGTGGCCCTCTTCTGTGGCGGGGGAAACAACGGCGGAGACGGGTACGTGGTCGCGCGGCAGCTCGCCAACCGCGGGCTCGAGGTGCGCTGCTACAGCCCCTTCCCCGTGGATGCCTTGCACGGCGACGCCGCGATCCAGCGCCGCATCGTCGAGCGCATGGGGATCTGGTGCGCCTCGGTCGCGACCCCGGTCGAGCTCGGCGCCGTGCAGCCCGAGCTGCACCAGGCCACCCTGTTCGTCGATGCCCTCCTGGGAACGGGGTTCCAGGGCAGCGTCCGGCCGCAGCTGGCCTCGGTGATCCAGACCATGAATGGCGTGCGTGCCATGACCGGCGTGCGCACCCTGGCCCTCGACCTGCCGTCGGGTCTGGACTGCGACCATGGGGAGCCCTCGAACGCCACGGTGCAGGCCGACCTGACCGTGACCTTCATCGCCCGCAAGCGCGGCTTCGACATGCCCAACTCCCACGGCTGGACCGGACAGGTCGTCGTGATGCCCGTCGGCGCCCCCGACACGCTGGTGCAGCGGGTGCAGGGCGTGCCCCCCGCGTTCTGACGCCAGCTGGGCCGGGGCGCGCCCCGACCCGACGTGGGCCTATCCCGGCCAGATCACTGGAAGGAGACTTCGATCCCGTCCGAGGTGTTGAAGCCCGCGGGGCCGCCCATGGGGTCGCGGTACCAGAACTGGAAGTTCAGCGTGGTACCGGAGACCAGGGCCGAGGCGTAGGGGGCGTTGAAGTCGAGCTGGCGCGCCGCCGTGCCCTGGCTCTGGGGCGGATCGCCCATGCCGCCCCCGGAGAAGGCCGGGGGCTGGATGCGGGTCGTGGTGCCCCCGACACAGCGCAGGCCGTCACCGAAGGGGATGCCGCTCAGCTGGCCGGTGCCAAAGAAGAACAGGCCCGGGATCGAGGGCGGCAGGTCCTCGGCACTGAGGGTCACATCCTGGTCCGCCGGATTGGAGCTGCCCGCGATCAGGATCTGGGACGGGGCGCCGGTCGAGTTGGGGTTGGCCGTGCAATAGTTCGTCCCGAAGGGCGCCACGTCCCCGTGCAGGCGCAGGAAGAACGAGCCGAAGGGGCTCTGCTGGGCGCAGCCCCCGAAGTTGGTGCAGCCCGAGGCCACCCCGGAGGGGTCGTCGATGTAGAAGGCGTCCGAGGTCCCCAGGCCCGTGCAGGGGCCCGCGGTGTTGTTGAAGACCGTGCCTCCACCCTTGGGGGCGGGGGGGCACTGGCCCGACGAGAGGGGACCCGACGGGCCGTTCGTGACGTCGTGGAACTGGATCCCGAAGCCGAAGCTGTCCAGGGCCGGGTCGTCGTCGAAGACGCCGTCCGCATCCGCCGCCAGGCTGAACGGGTCCGTGGTGCCCTCCAGGTCGATGGTCACGATCCAGCAGCGGGCCACTCCGGCGAAGCCGCTCCCGGGGAGCACGCCGGACAGGCGCAGGTCGAGGACCGGCGCGGGGTTCTGGCTCAGGGGGGTGCAGGGACGGTAGCTGTCGAAGAAGCGGAAGCTCACGTCGACGTTCGCGCTCACCTCACGCGTGCAGTAGGCCACCTCGAACCCATTAACGGTGTAGGAGTCCGCCAGGCCGACGTTGGGTGTGGGGGAGGTGCTGCTGGGCACTCGGCCCGTGTCCACCGCGACCCAGTCGGGGGCGTCGAGCGGCTGGAAGACGGCGGAGGCGTTGAGGTTGCAGTAGAGGACGTCGGGGCCCAGGGCCAGGCGCCGGCCCTGTCGTCCGGGTCGCGTCCAGGTTCCCGTGGCCACATGGAAGGTCCCGGCGTCCTGGGGCGGCGCGACGGAGCCCTGGTCGGTCTGCAGGGGAAGGGAGGGGGGGCCCAGCAGGGCCAGGGCGAGGAGGGCGGGGATGGACATGCTCGGAGGGGGGGGCGCTCAGGGTCGGGGACAGGCCAGGTCCTGACTCAGGATATCACCCCCGCCGAGCGGCGTTTCGCGGCCCACCTTCAACTTCCGGCAACTTCCGGTCGGTGCCCACGCGGGGGGCCGGATAGCTCGGCGCCCGGCCTGCCCGCGGTGCGCAAGAAGCGGGACCCCCACGGAGGAGCCCCAGGAGGGCGCGCGTGGCAACGATCGTGGATTCTCTCTCGACGCCTCGTACGAGCGGGGTAGGATATCTCCGTGACGGGTGGAACCCGCGGCACTCTCCTGCCGTCCCACCTGAACACCTCCCGTTCGTCGGACGGAGCGAGGCCGCAGGTAGCGGCCGTAGCGATTGACGTCCCGCCGCAAGGGGAGTATACCTAGACATCGGTTCTCTCCTCATCTTCAGAGACCTTCAGGAGATTCGTTAATGCTTCGTTCCTCGCTTGTTTCCGCCGCGGCCATCGCCCTTTGCGCGACCGCCAACGCCCAAAACACCGTCGACTTTCACCGCACCAGCGCTGTCAAAGACGCCGGTACCTACCACGTGTCCTCCGGGACCTGGACCCGTAACACGGGTGGCCAGGCCAACCTCGGCCCGGACACCATCTACGCCAACGACTTCAACACTGGCTTCTTCGCCGGTCCGGTGACCGCCTCGCAGCAGATCATCGACCACGGTCGCGTGCCCAGCACCTCGGCCGTTCCGAACGCCGGTGCCGTCGACAGCTACAACGTCAACGGCTTCCAGGTCGCGTACTGCACGCGTCAAACGGCCGCGAACTTCAACCTGACGATCGCGTACTACAACGACTACGCGCAGTGCGCCCCCGAGTCCGCGAGTATCTCCGGTCAGACCGCTGCCTTCCTTGCCTCGGGCGGCGCCTTCCCCGGCTCCAGCCTGTCCGGCACTCTCTCCTGCTGGATCGTCACGGTCGACCTGCAGAACACCACCGCCGGATTCTGCATCACTGCTGATGTCGACGGTGCGTACAACACGGGCGGCGCCGAAGACAACTTCGGTTGGAGCTTCCAGTACGGCAACGTGGGCGGCGGCGTCTCGGGCCCGATCATCTCGGGTTCCTGCTCGCCCCTGAGCAACGCTCCGGGTCAAGGCACGTACTACGACACCCCCTCCGCCACGTCGCGTACCGGTCTCGGTACCAACGACTTCTTCTGGATCCAGGACTCGGTC
>JAJFFA010000230.1 GCA_021776885.1 Planctomycetota bacterium | reverse complement strand
GGCGGACGCACGCTGGCGCAGCGCTTCGGCGTCCTCGAGGTTCACACGACGCTCCATGTAGCGGCTGAAGACGCGCGTCTCGATGTAGGTCAAGTCCGCGCTGCCACCCCGTCCACGCTCCGCCTCGAGGCACTCGAAGAGCAGCACGAGGAAGGACGCACCCTCCAGGTTCCCGACTTCGAGCAATCCGAGAATTTCCACGCGCGCGGACTCGACGGTGCGCGACCAGGCCTCCTCGTCGCCCAGCTCGCCCAGGGCGAGGGCGGCGACGGCCGTCTGGATCATGAAGCGTCCGGAGAGCGCGGGCGTCTCCAGGATCTCCTCCAGCACCTCACGCCCGCGGGGATCCCCGCGCATCGCGAACCAGGCGCTCGGCAGCACCACCGACCAGCGCTCGCTGTCGTCGGTGTAGTCGACGAGGGCGCGCAGCTCGCGCTCGAACAGCTCGACGCCCGCATCCGCGAAGGCGATCAGCTGGTCCTGTCCGAAGGCTGCGGGCGACTCCATCCAGAGCTCCTCCGCCAGCAGGAGGGCGCGCTCCGAGCGCTCGCGCGCGAGGAAGTCGACGATGCGCGCACGCACTCCGCCCACGAACCAGGGCGCCAGCTCGATCGACTCCGGGGGCGCGGCGCCCTCGAAACGGGCCAGCAGGCTGCGCTCGAGGGATTCCCAGAGGCGCGGCTCGTCGTGCACCAGGGCCAGGGTCTCGTCCAGGGCCTCGCTCGCCAGCCTCCAGCGCTTGCCCTCGTCGAGCCAGCCGACGTAGCGCCGCTTCTCAGGCGCCGCGAGGTCCTCGAAGTCGACCCAGCGCTGGAACAGGGCGTGGGCGCGCTGCCCGGAGTCCATCGCATCGACCAGGCGCGTGTCGAGGTCACGCTCGAGGTAGCGCCGATCGCCCGCCGCGAGCAGCTCGGTGCGGCCGTCGTAGGTCAGCCTCGCCTGCGAGGCCTCGAGGCGCAGGGCGTTGCGCCGCGGCAGGGACTTCGCTCCCGGCGCGGCGAAGAGCTTCGGCAGCAGCGCGCGCAGCTCGGCGGCCCGAACGCTGATCGGGACGTTGAGCGGGTCCGGCGTCGCGAGCACGTCGAAGTGCCCGCGTCCGCCCGGCAGCACGACGACCTGGGCCAGCTCGCTCGTGACGCTCCAGTGGCCCGCGCTCGCGGCGTCGGCCGCGGAGCGATCGAAGCGGGCACGCCCCAGGCCCAGCTCGAGGGACAGCTCGTCCCCGTCCCCCTCGGGGGCCGTGAAGCGCGCCAGACTGCCGACCTCCAGCCCGAGGGTCCCGCCCGTGGGCAGGGCCAGCTCGAGGGGCTCGTCCTCGCAGGCGATGACGTCACCGATCCAGAGCTCGTCACTCGCGCTCCACTGCCCAGCGCGCAGGACCTCGCGCGCGGGGTCGAGGCGCGCGATGAAGAGCGGGTCCGAGGCCACCGACGTCGACGTCGGCGAACCGTAGCGCAGGTTCGAGCGCACCGCGACGGCCAGGGAGCCGAGCACGAGAAGACCCGCCGCGACACGCAGCAGCGGGAAGGCGCGCGGTGCCTCCAGCGCTGGCGCGTGCGCGGCGTGGCCGTTCGTCGTGGGACGCAGGACAGGGGCTGCTTCGGCCCCCGCCTCCTGCGCCTGAACTTCCTCGAGGGTCGTGCTGCCGCGGACGCCCCGGCGCCATGCCGCCAGGATCGCCTCCGCCCGGTTCGTGTCCTCGGCCGTGTCCTCGACCCCGCCCTGCTGGGCGGAGGCCTCGGCGAGGACCCGACGCAGGGCGTGGTCCAGGATCTCGTCGCGCGGATCGGTCATGCTCCGAGCTTCCTCTCGATGCACGCGCGCAGGGCCTTCTTGGAGCGCACCAGGACGGACTTCACGCCGGCCTCGGTCATGCCGCTCTCGCGGGCGATGCGGCTCAGGGGCCGGGCGGCGCGGTAGCGCCACTCGAGCACCTCACGCTGCCGCGTCGACAGACCCGTCAGGCAGCCGCGCAGGGCTTCGAGGTAGCGCTCGCCCCCGTCGTCCGCCTCGAACTCGACCCAGGCTCGCTCGAGAAGGTCCTGGCGCCCCGAATCGTCGAGGCGATCGAGTCCTTCCAGGGGTGTCGAGCGCGCCTCTCGGCGCCGGGACTTGAGCAGTAGATTCTTGGCCACGGTACGCAGGAGCGCGGCGGTCGCGCGCTCGCCTCGGTCCTCGAACTCCGACGACAGGACGGACAGGAACACGTCCTGCACGAGGTCGTCGACCCAACCCTCGGGACAACCGAGGAACAAGAGGAACCCCCTGACGGAGCCCTGGTGCGTGCGCACCAGGCTCTCCGCCACCTCGATACGGCGGGTGGGGGTCATCCTCACTGTTCTGGACGAGACCGCGGGGAGCGGGATCGGTGGCAGGAAAGCGCGCTTTTCATCCTGCCCGCGGGGGCCACTACACTGCCGGGCATGCCTCCCTCTCTACCTTATGTGAAGGATGTGAAGGGCCGTTTCCGGGGCCGGGCGCTCTGGGCCCGGTCCCTGGTCCTGCCCCTGGCCATGGCGGCCGCCTGTGGGGCGGAGGCCGAGCCGGTCCCCGCGCTGCAACGCCTGGCCCTGACCCCCGCGCCGGGCAGCGTCGCGCGCCCTCAGCGCTGCGTCTTCAGCACCCTGGGCCTGGAGCTCGCTGCGGCAGCCCAGGGCGAGGGGCTCGAGGCGCGCCCGGGGGAGGCCGGGGCGGGGCACTTCAGCGGGGGGAACTCGCATGTCCTGCGCCTGGCCCTCGTGGATGACACGGGCGCGAAGGGCATCGACGTGGGCGGGGTCGACGCCCTGGCCCTCGAGCTGGCGAGCGGGGTCGACCTGGGGCTCTCGGCGGCCCTGACCCTGGCCGACGGAAAGCGCGTCGCCACTCCGGTCGTGCTCAAGACGCCGCGCGGTGAGCGGCGCCGGGTCGTCCTCGAGTGGCGCGCCCCACGGCCCGCCGGCGAGCGCGCCACGGAGCTGGTGCTCTCGGCCACGCGCCGCTCGGGCGCGCTCGACTGGACCCTCTTCGAGGCCGAGGTCATCGCCCGGCCGATCGAGGCGCGCGTGCCGCCCGAGGTGCGGGCGATCGAAGTCGCTGGCGTGCAGCGCGTCGCCTGGGGCGTGACGGCAGCGATGCCCCTCGTCTCCCGTGTGCGCGTGCCCGCGTCCGGCGGCGTCCTGCACTACGCCCATCTGCTCGCCCAGGGGTCGCCGCCCGACGCCAGGCTCGCGCTCGAAGTCAGCGGCGAGGTCCTCCCCCTGGACCCGCCCGAAGTCGAGGGATCGACACAGGAGACCCCGCCCGCGAGCGAGACCGTCTGGCAAAGAGTCACGCTCGACATGGAGCGGTACGGCGGCCAGACCGTCGACATCCGCTTCCGCGTCGAAGCCCCGCGGCCCGCGCCCGCGAGCGACGCAGGAGCGGACAGCGCGGACGCGGGCTTCTGGGTCGCGGAGCCCTTCGTGGGCGCGAAGAGGCCGAACGCCCCCAGCGTGCTCCTGATCACCTCCGATACCCACCGCGCGGACCACGTCGGCTTCCTGAGCAGCGACCCGGGCTGGACCCCCGCGATCGATGCCCTCGCGCGGCGCGGCGTCGTCTTCGAGCGCGCCCTGGCCTGCTCGAACGTCACGATCCCCTCCCACGTGGCCCTGATGACGGGCATCGACCCGGTGACCACGGGCGTCGACGACAACCACACGCGCCTCGCGGACCGCGCCCGGACCCTGGCCGAGGCCTTCCGCGACGCGGGCTACTTGACCTTCGCCTCGACCAGCGTGCGCCTGCTCTCGGACACCTGGTGCGGCCTGGGTCAGGGCTTCGATCGCCACGGCGGCCCCGTCGACGGGCACGAGCCGGGCCGCGTCGCCGTCGAGCGCCTCGAGCGCTGGCTGGACGACGCCGAAGACCTGCCGCTCTTCGCCTGGCTGCACGTCTACGACGCCCACCGGCCCTACGACCCGCCCGACGTGCTACGCGCGCGCCACTACCCGGCGGACAAGGACGCCTTCGATCCCGCCCTGCCCGAGCCCGACTTTCCGCACCTACCCGGCACCCCCGGGCTGCGCGACGCGGACTGGGCCCTGGCCGGCTACCGGGGCGAGATCGGCCTGGTGGACCGCGGCCTGGCGCCACTCCTCGAGCGCGCCCGCTTCGCCCGCGGCCTGATCGCCTTCACCGCCGACCACGGCGAGGGCCTCGGCGCCCACGGCGTCTACTGGAACCACGTCGGCCTCTACCCCGACACCCTGCACGTGCCCCTGGTCCTCGCTGGTCCCGGGATCCCCGCGGGCCAGCGCATCCCGCGCATCGTGCGCCAGATCGACCTGGCCCGCACCCTGCTCGAGGCCGCGGGGCTCGACGGCGGCGCCTTCCCCGGCGAGAACCTGCTCGAGGAGACGGAAGCGGAGCCCTACTTCGCCCTCGCCAGCGAGTCCCAGGCCGCGTCGATCACCCTCGGCCGCTGGCACCTGATCCTGATCCTGCGCGGGGTCGAGCGCACCCGCGACGCGCCGGCCTTCGGTGTCTTCGAGCGCCACGCGGTCGAACTCTACGACCTCGACACCGACCCCGGCTGCAACCGCGAGCGCAGCGCGGACGAGCGCGACCTCGCCGGCCGCCTGCGCGCACGCCTGGTCGAGTGGCTCGTGCAGAGCGGAGATCCGTTGCTCTCGATCGACGTCGGCGGCGCCGCCGAGGCCCCGGACGAGGAGCTCCTGGCCCAGCTCGGCTACGCCAGCGCGGCGTCGAGCGAGCACGCGCGCATCGACCCCGAGTGCGACTGCGCGCGCTGCGCAGAGTTTCGCTAACAGTCCCTCGCCGTGCGCACCCGTTGCGCCTAACCTCTGCGCCCGCTCTCCCCAAAGGAAGCTCAGGCCGTGCCCCCCCAAGATCTCCTCGCCTCCCTCAACGCCGAGCAGCGCGACGCCGTCACCACGCTCTCGGGCCCGCTGCTCGTACTCGCCGGCGCCGGTTCGGGCAAGACGCGCGTGATCACGACGCGCATCGCCCACCTGATGCAGCACCGGGTCGCCGCCAGGTCGATCCTGGCCATGACCTTCACCAACAAGGCGGCCAAGGAGATGCGCGAGCGCGTGTCGAAGCTGGTCGGCCCGCGCAAGGCGAAGGCCCTCACGGTGGGCACCTTCCACGCCTTCTGCCTGAAGCTCCTGCGCGAGTACACGGCCGAGATTGGCTTCCCGCGCGGCTTCTCGATCTGCGATGCCGCCGACCAGCTGACGGCGCACAAGAAGGCCCTGCGCGCCCTGCACGTGCCCGAGGCGACCCTCTCCCCCGCCAACCTGGCCGGCAAGGTGTCCCTCCTGAAGAGCCGTCTGGCGTCCGCGGAGGCGGAGCTCGAGCGCGCCGCCAGCCCCGAGGACGAGCTCGTGGCCCGGGCCTGGATCCGCTACCAGGAGCAGCTGACCACCTGCGCCCAGGTCGACTTCGACGACCTCCTGCTGCACACCGTGCGCCTGCTGCGCTCCGGAGGCGAGGTGCGCGAGATCCTGCGCAAGCGCTTCCAGCACGTCCTGGTCGACGAGTACCAGGACACCAACGCACCCCAGTACGAGATCCTGCGCGCCCTCGCGGGGGGCCACAAGAACCTGTGCGTCGTGGGCGACGACGACCAGTCGATCTATGGCTGGCGCGGCGCCGACGTGAACAAGATCCTCAACTTCGACAAGGACTTCCCCGGGGCCAAGGTCGTGCGCCTGGAGACGAACTACCGCTCGAGCCGCGACATCCTGGGGGTCGCGAACCGCCTGATCGCGAACAACCCGTCGCGCCACGAGAAGACCCTGCGCAGCCACCAGGGGTCCGGTGAGCTGGTGCAGGCGATCGCCATGCGCGACGAGAACATCGAGGCCGAGCAGATCGTGGCTCAGATCGCGGAGCGCGTGGCCAAGAACCAGTCGCGCTACGCCGACTTCGCGATCCTGTTCCGCACGGCGACCCAGCCGCGCCCCTTCGAGGCGGAGCTGCGCATGAAGCAGATCCCCTACGTCCTGATCGGCGGGCAGAGCTTCTTCGACCGCAAGGAGGTGCGCGACATCCTGGCCTACCTGCGCGTGGTCGCGAACCCGCTGGATGAGACCTCCCTCTTGCGCGTCATCAACGCGCCGCCGCGGGGCATCGGCAAGACCAGCATCGAACGCGTGGTCGCCTTCGCCACCGCCCATGGCATCAGCGCCGCCGAGGCCTTCGAGCGCGCGGATGAGGTCGAGAAGCTCAAGCCCGGCGCGGTCGACGCCGTGCAACGCCTGCGCGAGCGCCTGAACGTCCTGGGCCAGGACCAGTCGGCCGCGCAGCTGGCGCAGCTCGTGCAGCGCACGATCGAGGCCGTCGGCTACCGCCAGGAGGTCGAGCGCCACTGGCCCGAGCAAAAGGACCGCGAGCTGCGCTGGGCGGCGGTCATGGACGTGGTGGACTTCGCGGACGGCTACGCCAAGAAGCACAAGGACGGGGACCTGGCCGGCTTCCTGGCCGAGCTCTCCCTGACCGCCGCCGACTCCAAGGACGACGAGACGGGCAAGCGCGACGCGGTGACCCTGATGACCCTGCACGCCAGCAAGGGTCTCGAGTTCCCGCGCGTCTACCTGGTCGGCATGGAGGAGGGCCTCTTGCCCCACCTGCGCGCCGTGGCCGAGGACGGGATCGAGGAGGAGCGGCGCCTGACCTACGTCGGCGTGACCCGCGCGCGCGAAGCCCTGACCCTGACCCACTCCCTCGAGCGCAGCCGCTTCGGCCAGCGTGGCACGTCGCACCCCTCGCGCTTCCTGTTCGAGATCAAGGGCCAGACCCCGCCCGCGGACTGGGTCGCCGCCGAGCACGTCGTGGCCGCCGCCGGCCAGCCCGGCAAGAAGAAGAAAAAGAAGGCCAAGCGCAAGCGCCGCGCGGCCCGCGGGAAGATGCTCTGACGGGGCCGCGGGCCCCTCGGAAGCGCGCATCGGATCGCCCGCGAGCAGGCGCCCTCGAGCGTCCCGCGCAAGCTCGAACACTACCCGAATCCTGGCCCGGCGAGGGGCAGGTAGACTGGTCGGCCCCCAGCTCCGCTCCCCGTCCAGAGGACTCCCTGCCATGCTCTCCCCCCACCCGCGGCCGGCGGCCCGCCTCGTCTCGACCCTCTTCCTGATCGCCCTGTGCGGCGGCCCGGCGCGCGCGCAAGATGAAGGTGAGGCCCCCGGTGATGTCCCCGCCGAGGCCCCGAGCGAAGCCCCGAGCGAGTTCCCGCAGGACGAGCGCAAGCTGATCGTCGAGCCCGCGCAGCTGGTGCTCGACGCCGGCGACACGGCCCAGCTGGTCGGCAAACACCTCCGTTCGGAAGGCATCGGCCGACTCGTAATCGCAAACCGAACTCTGGCGAACGCCCAGGCGGTCGCCGAGGCGCTGGGGGGCGAGGCCGCCGAC
>JAJFFA010000229.1 GCA_021776885.1 Planctomycetota bacterium | reverse complement strand
CCCGCTCGACGATGCGGCCGTCGACGACGTTGCGCTGGTCCAGGCTGCCACGGCGCGAGCTGAGGAGCATGGGCACGCCATCGAGCTCGAGCTCGAGAGAAGCACCCTCGCGTACGAAGAACCAGGACGAGGACTCGTAGTGCACGATCAGGGCGAAGCTGACGCTGCCGTCACCCCGGGTGGAGCGCTGGGCGTCGAGGCTGAAGTCGCCATCGACCGCGTTCCCCCGCGTGCGGTGCACCAGGGTTCCGCCCGGCTCGGGTTCGAGCTCGAGCACCTCGTAGGAGGGCGTGACACAGGCGCAGAGGGCCAGGAGCGAAGCCGAGAGGATCAGGGCCAGAGTGCGGTGCAAGGGCGTCCTTCGGGTACCGGGCGGTAAGGCGGGGCCAAAGCCCTCGCTTCGGCAGCTGTGCCGCGCGCTCTTGAGCAGACGTCCAAAACTCGGCTGCAGCTCTTCTTGTGGCCTGCCAGCGCGGTCCGCAGCATGCCCGGATGAGCCCCCTCGACTGGTCCCTGTTCGGCGGCTACCTGGCCCTGGTGGTCTGGATCGGCCTGTGGGTCGGTCGCAAGAGCCGCACGGCCAGCGACCTCTTCGTCGCCGACCGTTCGATGCCCTGGTACGCGGTCGGGCTGTCGGTCATGGCGACCCAGGCCAGTGCCGTGACCTTCATCGGGACCACAGGCAAGGCCTACGGCGACGGCATGCGCTTCGTGCAGTTCTACTTCGGGCTGCCCGTGGCCATGTTGATCCTGGCCTACACCCTGGTGCCCCTCTACCACCGGGCCCGGGTGTACACGGCGTACGAGTGGCTGGGCCGGCGCTTCGACGGCAAGACCCGGGCCTTGACCGGGGTCGTGTTCCTGCTGCAGCGCGCCCTCGGACTGGGCTTTGTCGTCTACGCACCGTCGGTGGTGCTCTCGATGCTGCTGGGCTGGAGCTTGCCGGCGACGATCGCCCTGATGACGGTGGTGGCGGTCGCGTACACGACCCTGGGCGGGATCCGCGCCGTGATGTGGACCGACGTGCTGCAGATGCTGCTGGTCGTGGTCGGTCTGCTGGGCGCCCTGCTCGTCATGTGGTCGCGCCTGCCCCAGGACGTCGGTCCCGCCGGGGCCTGGCGCCTGGCGGCCCTGACCGGGCGCGACCGGATGCTCGACTTCTCCTTCGACCCCTCCAGCCGCTACACGGTCTGGTCGGGGCTGCTCGGCGGGACGTTCCTGTTCCTGGCCTACTTCGGCTGTGACCAGAGCCAGGTCCAGCGCTTCCTCGCCGGGCGCTCCCTGGCGGCGAACCGGCGCGCGCTCCTGCTCAACGGCGTGCTCAAGATCCCGTTGCAGCTGTTCGTTCTGTTCCTCGGGGTGACGCTCTTCTGCGTGCACCACTTCGATCCGCCGCCGCTGGTCTTCGACCCCGTGGTTCAGGCCGAGATCGAGGCCTCGGCCCACGCCCAGGAGTGGGATGCGCTCAGCGCCTCTCACGCGGCGGCCCTCGAGGAGCGTCGCGCCACGGCCCTGGCGGCCCTGGCGGCGCCCGAGCAGGGCGGCGCAGCCGAGCGCGCGGCGTACCTGGGCGCCGTGCAACGGGTTCAGGGGGTGCGCGGCGAGGCCTTGGCCGTCGCAGGCCAGGTGCGTGAGGGCTTCGACGACACCAATGCCATCTTCCCCTGGTTCGTGCTCAACGCCCTGCCGGCGGGGCTCCTGGGTCTCTTGCTCGCGGCCGTCTTCGCGGCGGCCATGTCGAGCATCGACTCCGAGCTGAACGCCCTGGCCACGGTGACGGTCGTCGACCTGTACCGGGTGCACTTCAGGCCGCTGGCCAGCGACCGGGAGTGCGTCGTGGCGACGCGCCTGGCGACGCTGGTCTGGGGCGCCGTCGCCGCCGCCTTCGCCTTCTTCGCCGCCTCCCTGGGCAGCGTCATCGAGGCCGTGAACCAGGTCGGCTCGTACTTCTACGGCTCGCTCCTGGGGGTCTTCGTGCTGGCCTGGTTCCGCCGCGCGAGCGGCAGCGGGGCGTTCTTCGGGCTGCTGATCGGGATCGCCTGCGCCGCGCTCTGCGAGCGCATCCTGGACCTGGCCTGGCTGTGGCTCAACCCGATCGGTTGCCTGGCCACCCTGGCCGCCGGGCTCTCGATCTCAGTCCTCGGGAAAGAGCGAGCGGTCGAGCTGCGGGAAGAGCCGTAGCGCGTTCTTGTAGTAGAGCTTGCGCAGCACCTCGTCCGGCAGGTCGAGACCGTACATCTTCCAGTAGGCGTGGCGCCTGCGGTAGTAGTCGAAGTACTCATCGGCCGTCTCGAGCACGCGGAAGTAGACGGGGTACTCGGCCGGCGTCCAGGCGTCCTTGCCGAACAGCACGCGGTCCTGGTAGCGCTTCAACCAGGCCCGGGCGGCGCGCGGCTGGCGCCCCAGCTCGGCCAGCACGGCGCCGATCTCGGTCAGCACGTTGGGGTTGTCGTCCAGGACCTGGCCCAGGCGCTTCAGGTCGTTGGCCATCCAGCCCATGTGGGCGCTGATGAAGGTCGTCTTGCGCTGGCGCGCGAACAGACTGCGTTGCTCGGCCATGACCTCTTCCCAGGTCGGGCCCGCCTCGGGGTCGCGCTTGCGCCCGGGCTTCTGCTTCAGCTCGAGCCAGCGCTCGTTCTGATCGTCCCAGGGCTGCCAGAAGGGCGCCGGGTCGCCCGAGTGGATCAGCACAGGGACGCCGAGCTGCGCGCACGCGCGCCATATCGGATCGATCCGGGCATCGTCCACGGCGACGCGCTCTCCGGCGCTGTCCAGCACGTCCATGCCGAAGCTCTTGTAGACCTTCAGACCGTCCGCTCCGGCCGCGATGTCGGCGCGCAGCTGGGCCTCGGCGCGCTCGCCCCAGCCCGGCGTGCCAATGCCCTCGAAGTTCACGTTCGTGAAGACCAGGAAGCGCGTCGGCTGCTGCTCCGCGACGCGCTCCAGGCTGCGCTCGAGGTGCGTGGGATCCTGGCCGAAGCCGTAGCCCGAGAGGTTGACCATCACGGCCATGTTCAGCCCATCCATCTCCGCGGCCAGGGCGTGCAGATCCTGGCTCGGCATCTCCCACTGGTGGCTGTGCACGTCGACGAAGGGGTAGCGCGCGCGCGTCACCTCGTGCTCGGGGACGACCAGGGTCGAGGGCGGCTGGTACTGCTCGAAGCTGGGGTCGTTCGAGTCCTGGGGCGCGGCGAGGAGCGGGAGGCAGAGGAGGATGATCATGGAGGGGTCACGCGTCGCGTCGCAGCCACCAGACGAGGGCCGCGACTTGCAGGGTCAAGAACAGGCCGTACAGCCAGCGGAACGAGGGCTTGAGGGTCTTGTGGCGGAAGAGAAACATCGC
Organism: Planctomycetota bacterium; assembly: GCA_021776885.1. Classification (GTDB taxonomy): domain Bacteria; phylum Planctomycetota; class UBA1135; order UBA1135; genus JAJFFA01. The sequence continues at coordinate 734 of JAJFFA010000229.1, read as the reverse complement.
CGCGATCGAGCCGGGCACGGCGCCCAGGAAGGCCATGGCGTGCAGGGCGTTCTCGGGCACGCGCCAGCCACCGCGCTCGGCCTGGCGTCGGTCGTGCCACCAGATCACGAAGGCCACGAGGTTGGCGGGGACGAGCCAGCAGGCCAGCCACCACCAGCCGAGGCCGTAGTGCAGGGCGAGTGCCGCCGGGCCGCTGACCCCCAGGAAGAGGGCCAGGATGAAGCGGACGGGGTTCTTCTTCTTGTCCAAGGTATCTCTGGGCGTGCTTCGGTCCGACGACGGTACCATGCGCGCCGCGGGGGGGCGGCCCCCGTAGGAGGTAGCCCCGATGCGCTCCACGTCGCTCACCTTATTTGCGTTGGTTCCGCTGCTGGATCCCCCGAGTTTCGGGGGCGATCAGGACGAGCCTGCCCCCGTCGCCAGCGACGTGCCGGAGGTCGGCCCCGATGCCGGCCCTGATGTCGGCCTTGATGTTGTCGAGGGAGAGCCGACCGACGCCCTGGCCCAGCTCGAGGCAGCCCTGGAACGCGTCGAGCTGGCCCTCGTGGCGCGCGCCCTGGAGGCGCGGCTGGAGGGCGCCACAGAGGCTGAGGCCGCGGACCTGGCCCACCGCCTGCAGCTCTGCGCCGCACGGCTCGAGATTCTCGCCCGCGATGTTCGCCGCCCCCTGTCCCTCGCCCAGCGCGAGGCCTGGGCCGCGACCCGCACCCGCGTCGCCGAGGCCGACGAGCGCG
>JAJFFA010000228.1 GCA_021776885.1 Planctomycetota bacterium | reverse complement strand
CGCCGCGGGCAGGCCTGCGATGAGCGCCGTCAGCCCCAGGGCCAGGGTGGCCAGGCCCAGCAAGCCGGGATCGGTCGAGGGCTCGAGGCGCGCCTGGTCCGCGAACTCGAGGGGGCCCAGGGCCGCGGTGGCCGCCGCCCCCAGGGCCACGCCGAGCAGCCCGCCGGCGCTGCACAGGATCAGGGTCTCCGCCAGCACCTCCGCCCGCACCCGCGCCGGCGTCGCCCCCAGAGCCTTGCGCAGTCCGAGCTCGGCGGTGCGCTCGGCCACGGCGATGCCGACCACGTTCGCGGCACCCAGGCAGCCGAGGACCAGGGCCAGGCCGGCGATGGCCAGCACGAGCCCCTCGAGGGCCAGGCTGGTGGCCTCGACCTGGGCCACGAAGGCCGTGTTCTCGGTGACGTCCACGGCCGTCGGATCCGTGGGGTCGAAGGAATAGAGCGCACCCAGGGCCTCGCGGATCTCGCGCACCGAGCGCTCGGCCAGGTCCGGGCGCAGGGGTGCGAAGGCGAGCTGCGAGACGTAGCGCCCGCCCTCGTCCCCCATCGACATCGCCGTCGGATAGGGCACGAGCAGCGAGTAGGCAAAGTCCGAGTTGCTCTCGAACACCCCGATGATCTCGAAGCGCCTCAGCCAGGCGTCGACCGACTCGCCCATGGGGCTTCGACCGTCGAACAGACCGTCGACCAGGGGGCGGCTGAGGAGCGCGACGTCCGCTCCGAGGAGCTCCTCGTCGCGGCTGAACCAGCGCCCGTCGGTGATCGCCATGTCCGTCACCTCGGCGTAGTCGTGGCCCACGCCGCTGAGCCGCGCCCAGGGCCAGCTCTTGTCGGACACGAAGACGGGCCCCCCACGTCCGGGGCTGTACGAAGGCGAGATGGCTCCGATCGAGGGGCAGGCCGAGCGCAGGGCCGGAAGGTCGGCGTAGCGGATGCGGATCTGGCGCCCGCCGCGGTTCCCCCCACCGCCGCGCCCGCGGGAGCGGCTGGGCTGCACCAGCATCTCCTTGCCGCCCAGGCTGCGCAGGATCGAGGTCGTCGTGTCGGGTACGCCGGTGGCGTAGCCCAGGAGCACGAACAGGGTCGCTGCTCCGAAGGTCACGCTGAGCGCGGTCAGCGCCGAACGCAACGGGTGGCGCAGGAGACTCGACAGGGCTTCCGAGGCGACCGAGATCAAAGCTTGCCCCCCGACAGGGCGCGGGCGACCGGGGTGCGCGCGGCGCGGGTGGCGGGCCAGGCGGCCGCGGCCAGGCTGACGACCAGCAACAGCACCCCCGGGAGCCAGGCCGAGCTCAGCTCGGCGCGCGGCGCCGCGAAGCCACTGGGCAGGTCGATGCGCGAGACGACCTCGATCCCGAGCACGCCCAGGCCGAAGCCGAGCAGGCCGGAGAGCAAGCAGACGAGGCCGGCCTCGAGGAAGACCTGGACGAAGATCCAGCGCCGGCGGCAGCCCAGGGCGCGGCGCAACCCGAACTCGAAGGTGCGCGCCGTGACGCTCATCAAGACGACGTTGGCCACGCCCACCGCCCCCAGGGCGAGGATCAGGGCACCGACGGCCGAGAGGAAGGTCTCCAGGCCACCGAAGACCGCGTCGATCTTGGCCCGGCGCTCGTAGGAGTCGAAGTACGGAACCAGCGTGTTCTCGTTCTGTGGGTCGAAGCCGTGGCGCGCGCCCAGCACGTCGCGCACCTCCTGCAGGGCGGCGGCCTTCTGCTCGGGCTCCTTCGGACGCAGCACGAAGAACTGGAAGTCGCGCGGCGAGAAGCGCTCCCAGGTCGTGAAGGGCAGGAACACCTGGCGCCGGTGGCTGGTGTAGATGTCGTCTCCGGAGAGTTCGACGTCACTCAGGGCGCCGACCACCTCGAGGCGCCGGAAGACCGTGTCGTCCCCGGCGTCGCGGCTGAAGATCAGGGACAGCTGCTGCCCCAGGTACGGCCCATCGCCGAAGAGCTCGTTGCGCACGCCCCAGCCGATGACGCACACCGGCAGCTCCTGCTCCAGGTCCTGCTCGTCGATCCAGCGCCCGCCCGCCTCGAGGTCGATGTGCACGATGTCGGCGTAGGCCGGATCGACCCCGGTGGCGACGGCACGCGTCACGATGCGCCCCGAGAAGGCGCGCACGAACCAGTTGGTGGCCTTGGGCGAGAGGGCCGCGACCGAGGGCGTCGCCGCGCGCATGGCCTCCACGTCCTCGCCGTCCAGGCGCACGAAGGAGTCGGCCCGCACGTCGCCGCGGGAGAGCGTCGGGCGGTTGACGCGCAGCAGGACGAAGGACTCGCCGAGGGCCTCGAGGGAGCCGCGCTGCGAGCTCTCGAAGCCGCGTCCGATCGCGACCAGCACGAAGACGGAGGCCACCCCCCAGACGATCCCCGCAGCCATGGGCACGATGCGGCGCGCCTCGCGCAGGATCGAGCTCAGCGCCTCGAGCAGGAGCGTCCAGGCCACGGCCGCCTACCTCGCGAAGAGCACGCGGTCGCCGGCGACGAGGCCCGAGCGGACCTCGGTCAGGAGACCGTCGGAGAGGCCCAGCTCGACCGTCACACGCTCGACCCGCGCCGCGCTCCCGGAGCCCACCACGCGCTCGACGCTCCAGCCGTCCTCGCTGCGCACCAGGCAGCGCTTGGGCAGGGTCAGCACCTTCTCGCGTCGGTCGACCACCAGCTTGGCCTCCGCGGTCATGTCCGGTCGCAGCAGGCCGTCGGGGTCGTCGACGCCGACGCGCACCTCGAAGGTGACGATGCCGTTGGTGTCGACCGAGCCCGCCGGGGCGATGCGCTCGACGCGTCCGTCGAGGGCACGTCCGCGGTGCGCATCGACGGTCACGATGGCCGGCATGCCCACTTGAATTCGGCCGAGATCTACTTCATCGACGCGCGCCTCCACGTGCATCGAGGACAGGTCACCCAGGGTCAGGACCTGGGTGGCGTTGCCGCCGGCGGTCAGGATCGAGGACACGCCGTCCCCCACCTCCTTGTCCCGCACCAGGACCACGCCGTCGATCGGGCACAGGATCGTGGCCTCGCGCAGGGCGGTCTCGGAGCGCTCGATCGAGGCCTCGGCCGCGGCCAGCTGGGCCTCCGTCTCGGCCACCGAGGCCTCGAGCACCGGCCGC
>JAJFFA010000227.1 GCA_021776885.1 Planctomycetota bacterium | reverse complement strand
AGCTGACCCACGTCCTGGCCCTGCCCATGGGGCCCTCGGGCAACGCCCTCTTCGGCGAGGGACTCGCGGTCTGGCTCGACGGCGGGGGGGGCGCGTTCCACCACGAGCGTGCCGGGGGCATGCTGGCAGCGGGCGAGCTGCCCGCCCTGGCGGACCTGATCGACGCCTTCCGCACCCAGGAGAAGGGCTACTGGGCCGGGGGCTCCTTCGTCGGCTACGTGCTCGAGGAGCACGGCATCGAGGCCCTGCGCCGCGTGTACCTCAGCCAGGACCTGCGCGCGGCCTTCGCCGAGGCCCTGGGGCGCGACGCCCAGGACCTGGAGCAGGGCTGGCACGCGCGCATCGCCGCGTTGCGCTCGGAACATCGGCCGCGCTGAGCACGACGCTCGCGCCCAGCGCGCCTCAGCGCCCGCGCGGCATCCAGGCCTCTTCCTCGTCGGCCTGCTGCGGACCGATCTTGCCCTCGGCGGAGCGCAGCAGCTGCGCCGGGTCGTGGACCACGCCGCCCTTGAGCACGCGCCACACCGCGCGGGTGGCGCGCACGTCCTCGAAGGGGTCGCCCGCGACGATCAGCAGGTCACCGAACTTGCCCGCCTCGACGCTGCCGAACTGACTCCCCACGCCCATGGCCTGGGCGGCGTTGAGGGTGGCCGCGCGCAGGACACTGGCCACGGGCAGGCCGGCGTTGACCATGGCGTGCAGCTCGCGGTGGATGCAGAAGGGCGCCAGGGAGACGCCCCAGCTCGGGTGATCGCTGCCGGCCGTGATCAGGTGTGCGCCACCGGCGTCGTGGAAGGCGCGCAGGGTCGCGTGCTTGCGCTCGAAGATGGTCTGGAAGAGCGCCATGGGTTCGCGCGGCTCGCGCTGCTCGAGCAGCTCGAGCATGTGGGGCGTGAAGAAGCGCCGCTCGTCGGCCCAGTCCTCGAAGACCTCCGACTCGCGCGTGCCGAAGTGGCCGTAGGCCGTGAGCGTCGCGTCGTAGTACACGCCGGCCTCGATGAAGCGCGCGGCGATGTCGTCGAAGGCTTGGGTCCCGGGGCGGAAGTCGGCCAGGGTGGCGTAGACGGGGCGCTCGGGGTCGAGGGCGTCGCCGCCCAGGAAGTGCTCGATGCGGTCGATGCCCATCGCGATCGCGTCCCGCGGGTTGACCGTGTCGCGCGCCCCCGAGTCGAGGTGTCCGGTGACCGTCAGCCCACGCCGGTGGGCGGCCTGGATCAGGGCCTCGAGGTGGGCGGGGGAGATGCCCTTGGCCTTGAAGCCGCGGGCGCCGAGGTCGGCCCACTCGTCCACCTCGCGGGCGATGTCCTGGGCCTCCTGCTCGTCATCCCAGCCGCGGCGCCAGCGCCCGAAGTACGGGCCGGAGTTGAGGATCCTGGGTCCGATCCGCTCGCCGCGCTCGATGGCGATGCGCAGGGCGCGCATCTCGTGCGGGTCGACCTCGCCGGCGGGGAAGGTGGTGGTGACGCCGTTGGCCAGGAACAGGGCGGGGTAGGCCCGGCGCTCGTCGACCCGGCCGCCGCCGAAGAGGTCGACGGCGTAGTGCGCATGGAGGTCGAAGAAGCCGGGCAGAATCAGGTGGCCGTCGGGCACCTCCAGCAGGGCCTCGCCCTCGGCGGGTTTGGCGCCGACGGCGACGATGCGCCCGGCGCGGATGCGCAGGCCCGGGTTGGGGCGCGCGCCGTCCTCCAGGCCGTCGAAGAGCGCTCCGCCGCTGACGAAGACGTCCTGCGCAGGGGCGTGGGGGGGGACGAGGGCGACGACCAGGGCGGTCAGGAGCGGCAGCAGCGGGGGGGGCTTCATGAGTTAGGATTCCAAGGTACAGTCCTCCCCCTCTCCCGACTCGACGACGACCCGGCTTCCCCCCCTGCGGAGCCCTATTCATGCACATCACGAAGTCCACCCTGGTGCTGGGCCTGGCCCTGCTTCTGACCCAAGGCTGCGGTAGCGGCGGCGGGAACGGCGAAACGGGCGGAGGCGGCCCGCCTGCCTTCCAACTCGGCGACCCCATCGATGGCCTGACGGCCGACGAGCTGGCCGCCTTCGAGCGCGGCCGAGTCGTCTTCGAGCGCCGCTTCACGCCCAGCGAGGGCCTGGGGCCGTTCTACAACGCCACCTCCTGCGCCTCGTGCCACAGCACGCCGGTCGCCGGCGGCTCGGCGCGGCTGTACCGCAACTTCTACATCGCGGTCCACGGTCCGCCGATCGATCAGCGCACCCTGCCGCCCTTCCTGTCCCCGGTCATCCCGGCCTACGGCTCCGGCAATCAGCACCTGCTCTCGGACTTCGAACTCGAGGGCGGTCGCGCCGGCATCCCCGCGATGTTCATGGGGCAGAACGTGACCGTCGCCCAGCGCAACGCGATTCCGCTGTTCGGCACCGGCCTGTTCGAGTTCATCAGCGACGCGACCATCCTGGCCGGGGCCGACCCGGACGACGCCGATGTGGACGGCATCAGTGGACGGGCCAACATGCAGGCGCTGCCCGACCCGCCTTTCTTCGCCGTCGGGCGCTTCGGCGTCAAGGCCCAGGCCAACAACGTCGAGCTCTTCACGCGCCCGCCGCTGCAGAACCAGATGGGCATCACCACCGATCCCTTCGACGGCTCCGGGGGCATCGTCAGCCTGGCTGCCGCCCCGGTGCAGGACACGGGCGATCCCAACGCCGCGACCGAGGACAACGACGGCGTGCCCGACCCCGAGATGTCGCGCGCCGACCTGGGCGACCTGATCGCCTTCTCGCGCTTCCTGGGTCCGCCGCGCAAGCAGACCTTCGATGCGGCGGCCACGAACGGCGAGCAGCTCTTCGAGCAGATCGGCTGCACGGACTGCCACTTCCCGTCGCTGCCCTCCACGCGCGGCGACGTCGAGGCCTACACCGACCTCTTGCTGCACTACATGGGGCCGGACCTGGCCGACGGCCTGAGCTTCGGCGTGCCCCAGCCGGGCATGGCACCGAACTCGCCGACGACCTCGGACCTCGAGTTCCGCACCCAGCCCCTGTGGGGGGTCTCGCTGCACGGCCCGTGGCTGCACGACGGCCGCGCCGAGACCCTGCGCGAGGCCATCGACCTGCACGCCGGCGAAGGCCTGGCCAGCCGCGATGCGTTCGTCGCCCTCACCGTGACCGAGCAGGACGACGTCCTCGCCTTCCTGGAGGCCCTGTAGCCATGAATCGTTCCATCTTGCTGCTCAGCGCCGCAGCGCTCCTGAGCTCGACCCCGATCGCCTTCCCCTTCTTCTTCGGCGGCGGCGGCGACGACCTGCCCGACGTCGGCTCCCCCGGGGGCCCCTCGCGCGAGCTCAGCGGCGCCGAGGCCGACATGTGGCTGCGCGGACGGGCGGTCTTCGACCGCGATTTCCACCGCAGCGAGGGCCTGGGCACTCCGGAGCTCAACGCCGACTCCTGCCGCGCCTGCCACCAGGACCCGGCCATCGGCGGCGCCGGCGGCCTCGAGCTCAATGTCTCGCGCATCGGCAACGACAACGCCGGCATGGGCCCCTTCACCAACGTGGCCGGGGGCCAAGGCCTGTCCAAGCTGCGCCCGCCCTACGTCGCCGGGCGTGAAGAGCACGACCCGATGACCGCCGACGTGTACGAGCAGCGCCAGACGCCGTCGATCTTCGGTGGCGGCTTCGTGAACAACATCCCGATGGCGAACATCATCGCCAACGAGGATCCGATGGACCTGGACATGGACGGCATCGCCGGACGCGCGCGCATGCTGACGATCATGGGCAACCCCGAGGTGGGGCGCTTCGGCTGGAAGGCCCAGGTGCCCTTGATCGAGGACTTCGTGCGCGACGCCATGGGCGGCGAGTGCGGGATCACGACCACCGACGACGGGCGCGGCTTCGCGCTGCTGGCCGACGCGGACACGGTCGCGGACCCCGAGCTCTCCCAGGCCGACCTGGACGACATCACCTTCTTCCTCGAGAACCTGGCCGAGCCCCAGCGCGGCGGCTCGACGGACCCCGGGGTGGCAGGCGGCGAGGGTCACTTCATGGCCATCGGCTGCGCCCTGTGCCACATCCCGTCCCTGGCGGATGACATGGGCGAGGACGTCTTCCTGTACTCGGACCTGCTCCTGCACCACATCCTGCCCGCGGGCTTCCGCGGCATGGAGGAGCCCGGGGCCGAGGCCGGCTTCTTCAAGACGCCGCCCCTGTGGGGCGTCGCGCGCACCGCGCCGTACTTCCACGACGGTCGCGCCGAGGACCTGCGCGAGGCGATCGAGATCCACGAGGGCGAGGCCACCGCGGCGCGCGACGCTTTCCTGGCCTTGACCGTCGCCGAGCAGGCCGAGCTGATCCTGTTCCTCGAGGATCTCTGATCGACGCGCGCTCCTCCGCGCTCACGCGGCTCGCCGGTCCCGTGGCCCTGGTGGCCCTTTGGGGCTGCGGTCGCGCGGGACCCGGGGGAGCGCCGCGGGAGCCGGCACCCGAGCTCCCGTCGACCTTCACGGTCCGCGGTCGCCTGGCGCAGCCGGCGCACGTGCGCTGGTCCCTGGTGGGCGCGCAGGAGAGCGCCCCGCTGGCGGCGGACGTGACGCGCGGGGTGATCCAGCGCGCCCTCGAGGCCTGGGGCGAAGCGTCCGGCGGGCGAGTGGGCTTCGTCGAGGATCCGACGGGCAGCGGGTCCGACCTGCGCTTCTCCTGGGAGCGCGGCGACCACGGCAGCTGCACACCCTTCGGTCATGACACCTCGGTGGCGCACACGGGTCCGATGCCCCTCGCGGGCGACGGGGGGGCGACCTTCGTGCACCTCGACGCCGGGCGGCCCTGGCGCGAGGCCGGGGCGGCCCAGGGCCCCGGGCTGTACGCCACGGTGCTGCACGAGGTCGGCCACGTCCTCGGTCTGGGGCACGACGGGGACATGGACGCCCTGATGTTCGCCGGCGCCGGCGCGGGCGCTGCCCTCGAGACGCCCATCACCCGCGCCGAGCTCGACGGCCTGGCGACGCTCTACGGTGGGGGCGAGCCGGGCGCGGACGACCTGCTGATCGAGGACGCGCACGGCGGCACCCTGCTCGTGCTCCACGGCGTCGCCCGCGGTGGGGTCGTGGACTTCGCGCTGCTCGACGTCGACGCGGATGAAAGCGCGGAGCTCGTCGTCTGGCGCACGGACCGCGCGGGGCACGGCAGCGTGTGCATCTACCACCTCGACCGGCCCGCGCACCTGGCGCGCACCACGGGCCCCTTCCTGGGCGCCCTGCCCCTGGCCCTGCCGGTCTTCGCGGCGCGCACGCCGGCCGGCCAGTCGCTCCTGGTCTGGCAAGTCGCCGAGGGTCTGCGCCAGGCGCGGGTCTTCGACCTGCCGCGGCGCGGCCTGGTGCCCTACACCGGCGACCTCGCGGGCCTCGAGCCCCTGGCCGACCCGCGGCGTGCCGATCTCGACGGCGACGGCGAGCTCGAGCGCGTGCGCCGCGGCGGCTGAGCGGTGCGCGGGACTGGCGCCACTGGGGACTGGCGCCACTGGGGACTGGCGCTGCCGAACGGGGGGCTGACCAGGGCCTTCCGGCGCGCCAAGCCGTACAGTGCCTCGAATGCAGCCTACCCCCGAGATCCGATCCGAAGCGGACGGGCGTGCCGCGGGCCACGTGGCCCTGTGGGGCGTCCAGCTCTGCTTCGGTCTGTTCCCGGTCTTCGGCTCCATCGCCATGCGCCCCGGGCAGGGCTTCGATCCCTTTGCCGTGGCCGTCTGGCGCTTCCTGGCGGGGGCCCTGTGTCTCGGCCTCCTGGCCCTGGCGCTGCACGGGCGCCGGGCGCGCATCGCCCGCGCCGACGTGCCCCTGTTCTTGTTCTGCGCCCTGCTCGGCATCTCGGCCAACCAGGCCTTCTTCCTCGGAGGACTGCAGCGCTCGACGCCACTCAACGCGGGGCTCCTGATCTGCCTGATCCCGGTCTTCACCTTCGTCGTCGCGGTCATCGCGCGCCAGGAGCGCTTCGACTGGGTGCGCGCCACGGGCGTGGGCATCGCCCTGGTCGGCTCCCTGCCCCTGTTCCTGGGGCGCGGCGCGGAGCTCCTGGGCGAGCACGCCTTCGGCAACCTGTTGATGGCGGCCAACGGTCTCTGCTACGCGGTCTACCTGGTGCTGGCGCGCCCCCTGACGCGGCGCTATCCGCCCCTGGTCGTGGTCGCCTGGATGTACGTCCTGTCCCTGGTCAGCCTGCCGGCCTTCGCCTGGGGCCGGCCCCTGGGCCCGGCGGTCTCCTCCGCAGCGACCTGGGGCTCCCTGGCCTACGTGCTGGTCTTCGCCACGGTCGTCGCGTACCTGCTCAACACCTTCGCCCTCTCGCGCGTGCGCGCCTCGACCACGGCGTTCTACATCTATGCCCAGCCGGTGATCACGGCCATCGCCAGCGCCCTCCTGCTGGACGAGGCCTTCCAGCCGGGCATGGGGCGCGCCGCCCTGGCGCTCTTCGTCGGCATCGCCCTGGTCACGCGCCGGCCGCGCCCCGAACCCGAGCCCGCCCATGGAACTGCCTAGCGTCCCCGACTCCGAAGCGATGCACTTCCGCGTGCGCCTGGCCACGCGCTGGGTGGACGAGGACACCCAGGGCGTGCTCAACAACGCCGTCTACTCGACCCTGCTGGAGGAGTCCCGGCACGCCCTCTTCCGCTCCCTCGACCTGCTCGAGGACAACCGCTTCCCCTTCGTCCTGGCCCAGACCAACGTGCGCTTCCTGCGCTCGGCCCGCGGCGGCCGCGCCGTCGAGGTCGAGCTGGCCACGACCCATGTCGGCACCAAGTCCTTCGTGCAGAGCTACCGCGTGCTCGACGCCGAGGAGCGCACGCCCCTGTGCGAAGCGGAGGCCGTCCTGGTTGCGTACGACCCGATTGCGTTGGCCGCGCAGCCACTCTCGCCGCGCTTTCGGGCAGGGCTGGAGGCCAGC
>JAJFFA010000226.1 GCA_021776885.1 Planctomycetota bacterium | reverse complement strand
GTCGATCGCTCACAACCCAGCGCCCCAGGAGGGTGTCATGGACGGTACTCGAGCGCCGAGTCGGCGTTTCGCCAGTCCCTTGATCCAGCGTGCGTACGACACGAGCACGTCGGTTTCCGCGGGTATGCCCACGCGTCCCCCGCAGACCCCTGGCCCGAGAGCGGCCGCGCCGCCACTGCAGGTCCCGCCGCCGACCACCTCGAGTGGCAGCGAGGACATCCGCAGTCTGCTGCGCCGCGCCACGTTCGGCTTCAGCGTCCCCAGCTACCTCGAAGCCTTGAACATGGGCTACGACGCCTGGCTCGAGTGGCAGCTCGACTGGCAGAACGTCGACGACGCCGTGCTCCAGGGGAGGCTGGCCTCCTATAGCTCGCTCGGTCTGACCAACCCCGAGCTCCTGGATCGCTTTCCCGATCCTGCCGCGGGCCTGACCCTGCAGCTGGGGGAGGCGCGCATGGAGCGCATGGTCTACACCCGGCGCCAGCTCTACGAGCGCATGGTCGAGTTCTGGACGGATCACTTCAACATCAACCAGCTCGACGAGCTGTGTCAGTGGTTCAAGACCAGCGATGATCGCGACGTCATCCGGCGGCACGCGCTCGGAACCTTCCCCGAGATTCTGAAGGCGTCGGCGCACAGCCCGGCGATGATCTGGTACCTCGACAACTACACGAACGTCGCCGGCGCGCCGAACGAGAACTACGCGCGCGAGCTTCAGGAGCTGCACACCCTTGGCGCCGACGGCCCCTTCGACGAGTTCGACGTGGCCGAGGTGGCGCGTTGCTTCACGGGCTGGACCGTGCACGGTTCCGGCTCGAACCAGGGGCGGCCGGGGAACTTCTTCTTCGATCCCACGCTGCACGACTACGGCCAGAAGACCGTGCTGGGCGTGACGATCCCCGCCGGTGGTGGCAAGAGCGACGGCGACTTCGTGCTCGACCTCCTGGCCATGCACCCGGCCACGGCCGAGTTCGTCTCGCGCAAGCTGGCGCGCTACCTCCTGTCCTACGACCCGCCGTCCTCCGTCGTGGCCGACGTGGCGCAGGTCTTCCTGTCGACCGGCGGTGATATCAAGGCGATGGTTCGGCACCTGCTCCAGCCCGGAACGGTCGCCAGCGTGCCGCCCAACCGGCGGCCCAAGCTGAAGCGGCCCCTGCACCTGGCGGCGTCGCTGATGCGCGCCGTGCTGGTGGACGTGCAGTTCCCGTTCTTCCTGCTCGACGAGATCGATCAGATGGGCCACCGCCCGTTCTACTGGCCGACTCCCGATGGCTACCCCGACGACCTCGAGTCGTGGGGCAACTCGATGCTGGCGCGCTGGACCTTCGTCACGCGCTTCATGGGTCGTGACATCACCGGCACGCAGCCGGACGTGGATCAGATCAACAACCTCCTGGGCAGCGCGCCCGCCGGGTCGAGCACGCCGCAGGCCATCGACTGGATGCTGACGGGTGGAGCGCTGGGGCCGAAGGTGCACGCCGAGGTTCAACGCTACATGAACTCTCTCAACATGAACGGTGTCGTGCTGCGTGAGGCCGTCGCCCTCGCTGCTGTTTCCCCCGGCTATCAGTTCTATTGATTCAGGAGCGAGCCATGACCAAGCACAACCACAACCAAGAGTCTTGCTGCGAGGAGCGCTCGGGAGTCTCCCGACGTCAGTTCCTCTCGTCGTCGAGCCTGGCTGCCGGCGCGGCGTTCAGCGCCCCCGCCTGGCTACCGCGCGTTGCCCTGGGCTCCGGGACTGGACCCACGCGGGACATCCTGGTGCACGTCTTCCTGCGTTTCGGCCTGGACGGCCTCTCTCTCCTTCCGCCCTACCAGGACGGGGACTACTACACCGCTCGGCCCACCCTGGCCCTGGATCCACCCGGGCCGTCGAGTGGAACGATCGACCTCGATGGGTTCTACGGGCTCAACCCCCGCGCGGCGCCGCTGATGACGCCGTACTCGAACGGACACCTGGCCTTCGTCCAGGCGTCCGGGCTGACCGACGCGACGCGTTCGCACTTCGACGCCCAGCGGCTGATGGAAGGCGGCATCTCGGATGCGGCCCCGAGCTCGGTCCGCGACGGCTGGGTCGCGCGGCACCTCGACGGCTTGCCGGCCCAGGGCATCGCGCGGGGACTGTCTCTGACCGACCTCTTGCCCTTCGTGCTGCGCGGGACCGCCGGTACCCTGCCGGTGAATGACCCGCGCTTCTTCGACTTCCCGGGTAGACCCGTGACCCGCGCGGCTCGGCGCGCGGTGGTGCGCAACCTGTACGAGGACGCGGTCTCACCCCTGGACACCTCGGCGACCTCGACCTTCGAGGTCATCGAGCTGCTCGAGACGGTGGACTTCGATGCCTACACCTCCGCCGGGGCTGTGCCCTATCCGGATACCTTCCTGGGGCAGCGCCTGCGCTCGACCGCTGCGTTGATCGAGGCGGACTTCGGCATCGAGACGATCTCGATCGACGTCGGTGACTGGGACGATCACGTCCACCTGGGCCCGATCGACGGCATGTTCGGGAACCGCCTGGCGCGCCTCTCGGAGGCTGTCGAGGCCTTCTATCTGGATCTCCTGGCCCGCAGCCAGTGGAACCGTGTCACGACCCTATTCGTGTCCGAGTTCGGCCGTCGCGTCGAGGAGAACCTGAGCTTCGGCGTCGACCATGGTCACGGCAACACGATGATGGCCCTCGGTGGCCACATCGCCGGCGGCCAGGTCCACGGCACCTGGCCGGGCCTGGCCCCCGCCAACCTCGACCTGGGCGACCTGGCCGTGACGACGGACTACCGCGACGTCCTGGGCGAGATCGCCCTGCAGCGCCTGGGCAGCACCAACATCGACCAGGTCTTCCCTGGCCACACGGTGACGCCGATCGGCATCACGGTCTAGAGGCTTTGGATCCCCGAATCGTGTGTGAATGAGTCAAGTTTCAGCTGGCCGAGCCTGACCGTCTCCCGCGAGTTCCAATCCAAAGCCTCTAGCACCC
>JAJFFA010000225.1 GCA_021776885.1 Planctomycetota bacterium | reverse complement strand
CGCTCCGGCGGAGCCCGGAGTCTCGACGACATGATGCGCGCCCTCGTGCGTGATGCGCGGGCGGGGGCAGAGCCCCTGTCGACCGCGGGCCTGTGCACGACGATCGCGGCCTACGCCGGCGACGAGGTGGCCCAGGGCGTGCAGCGCATCGTGCAGGGGGGGGCCTTGCCGGTCCTCGACCCGCAGACCTTCGGGCCCTGCGCCATCCTGCGCGAGGCGTCCCGCGTCGGCTTTGATCTGGGCTTCGACCAGCCCGCTTCACAGCAGGACGGGGTGGCGCGCGGCGTGCGCGAGGGTGGCCCAGCCTGGAATGCGGGCCTGCGCGAGGGCGTCCAGGTCGTCGGCTACAGCATCCACTTCGGCGACGTGTCCCGGCCGGTCGAGGTCGTCGTGCGCGAAGCCGGCGCGGAGCGCACCCTGCGCTGGAGCCCGGCGGGGGAGGAGTACGCGCTGCCGCAGCTCGAGCTACTGCCGGGTGCGGCTGAGGACTGCCACCTCTAGGGGCAGCGGGCCAGGGCTGACCGCGGGCGCGCCCTACGAGGCCAGTTCCTGGAACTCCGGCAGGCCGCGCAGGGTGTCCAGGTTGAGGTTCCGGACGAGCTCGCTCTTCACGTAGTAGCCGCGGGACTGGGCGAACTTCAGGCGCGTCATCGCCTCGCTCGGATCGCCCAGGAGCGCGTAGACGCAAGACGCGTGGAAGGCCGTGAAACCGTCCTTGGGGGCACGTTTCAGGGCTTCCGCGACCTCCTTGCGGGCCGGCTCCGTCTGACCCAGGCGGGCCAAGAGCATGGCCAGGTGCAGGCGCGCATCCTGATCTTCCGGCACCGCCGAGAGCTGGCGTCGGGCCTCGCGGATGCCCTCGTCCGCGATCTCGAGGCCTTCCTCGTAGCGGTCGAGGCGGGTCATCACGATGTACAGGTCGTCGTAGGAGCCTATGTGCTGCGGGCGCAGGCCCTTGGCCCGCTGCAGCAGGCCCGCGGCCTCCTTGAAGTTGCCCTCGCGGGTGTGCATCGCACCCAGCAGGCGGTGGGCGAGCCACTCGGTGTTGTCGATCTGCATCGCCAGGCGGTATTCGCGCTGGGCGTCCTCGGGGTGCGAGGCGACCTGGTTGGCCAGGCCCAGGGCCGTGTGCGCCTCGGCGCAGCCAGCGTCGAGGGCCAGGGCGCGATCGGCCTGGTCGCGGGCCTCGTCGAGGAAGGTCGGGTCGCCGTCCCAGGACAGGAACTTGCGCACCATGGCCTCGGCCAGAGCCGCGTAGGCCAGGGCGCAATAGCGATCGAGGTCCAGGGCGCGGCGCAGGCCGCTGGTCGCGGAGAGCAGGTGCTTGGTCGTGCCGCGGTGCAGCACGGCGCGCGAGTGTCGCGCCAGGGTGCGCGCTTCTTCGACCTTGCGCGTCTCGAGGCGCGTCGGCCGCACCGTGGCCTCGGACAGCCGGCGGCGCACGGTGCGCAGGGCGCTACGCACCAGATCGGCTTGCAGGGCCCACTCGTCGGGGTCCTGCTCTTGCACGCGGTCCACGACGGACTTCGTGCGGCGATCGGAGTCGTAGACGTCCAGGGCCAGCTCGAGGCCGGCCGTGGCGCCAGAAATGGAGAGGGTGCCGCGCAGGACGAAATCGAAGCCTTCCGTCGATCGCTCGGGCTGATCCTGCAGCTCGACCTTGAGGCTACGGTTGCGCTCGAGCTCGGCCGCCAGATCCTTGCGCACTCCGCCCGCCAGTCCGCTGCCGTCCTCGGATCCCTCGGCGCACTCGAAGGCCGCGATCAGGAGTCGACCGCGCAGGGCCGTGGCGCGCGTGCTGGTGCCCGTCAGCTCGTCGTTGATGGCGCGCAGGGCCTCGTCCGCCTCCCCAGCGTCCGCGAAGCGGTCGTGGGGGTCGGCCGTCAGGCAGCGCATCAGGAAGTCCTCGATGGTCTGCGGGAATCCGGAGCGCACCTCGGAGGGGCGTCGAGCCGGCGCCCCATCCAGGATCGCCATGCACACCTCGGGGAAGCTGTCCCCCGGGAAGGCGAGGGTGCCCGTCATCACGTGGTAGAGCACACCGCCGAGGGAGAAGATGTCCGAGCGGAAGTCGAGCTCGTCCCCGCGAACCTGCTCGGGGGACATGTAGAGCACCGTGCCGACGAGCATGCCGTGCTGGGTGATGCCCGACTCGTCCCGCGCGCGGGCGATGCCGAAGTCGAGCAGTTTCACGCTGCCGTCGTCCTCGAGCAGAATGTTCCCGGGCTTCAGGTCGCGGTGGATCAGGTTCTGTTCGTGGACGCTCTTGAGCGCCGAAGTGACCTGGATCGCGATGCGCAGGCACTCCTCGTAGCCGAGCTGCTGATCCTTGATGATCTTGTCGAGGGTTCTGCCCTGCAGGTACTCCATCGCGATGAAGGAGGTGCCCTGCTCGTGGCCGTACTCGTAGATCGTCGCGATGTTCGGGTGCTTCTCCAGCTTGGCCGCATGGGTCGCCTCGCGCTGGAAGCGCTGGTCGGCCTGCGGATCGATCTCGGCGTGGGCGCGCAGGATCTTCAGCGCGACCGTCCGACCGAGCTCGAGGTCGACGGCCTTGTAGACCTCGCTCAGGGGGCCTTCCCCCAGGCGGTCGGTCTCGGGGTCGAAATGGAAGTGTCCGAAGCGCATGGGCAGGGTCGAGCGGGCATTCACCCTAAGGTTGTCGGCTCCCAGGGTGGTCCCGGATGATCCTACCCCCCAAAGGGTTGCGAGGTAACAGGTATGTATCGGGCGTGGGCGCGGGCTGGGCGCGTCCCGGATCCTGTGGCCGCGAGTTGCCGGGAGAGCCGCCAAAGGGTTATCTCCGGGCGATGCCCCCCTCCGCTAGCCAGCCGACCCCCGCCCGCGGGACCATCGCCTTCGAACATTGGGATTTCGAAGCCCTGGCCCCCTCCCATGAACGGAATCGGGAGGTCGACGACCGGCGCCTCGCCGCGCGCCGCAAGCTGGCGGCCCTGGCCAAGACCGTGGTGTCCCGGGCGGCCGACGTGGACCTGGCCCTGGACTCCCGTACGAGTTTGCATCATCCGCATGCCTTCAACGGCGGTCGTGTACGGCG
Organism: Planctomycetota bacterium; assembly: GCA_021776885.1. Lineage (GTDB taxonomy): Bacteria > Planctomycetota > UBA1135 > UBA1135 > JAJFFA01. Next base: position 6,923 of record JAJFFA010000225.1, on the reverse strand, counting down.
CCTGTGGGCCTACGTTTGCAGGCCCAAGAAGGAGAAAACGCGCCTGCGCCGGGTGCTCGGCGCCGACCTGGCGGGGGACCTCGATGCGGCGTATCGCAACGCCTACCTGTCGATCGCGATCGAGCACGGGGCGCTCGAGGTCGCCCTGCGCATCCACGTCGATGGCTGGTACGACGGGCAAAACCTGGTCAAGCGATTGCATTCCCAAGGTCAGGACGGGCTGCGCCACTGGCTCGAGATCCTCAATCGACTCGACGGGTTTCGATTGCGGCTGCACGACTGGAAGGGCGAGTGGCGCTGTGGGGAACTCTCCCTCGAGCGGCTCGAGGAGTACCTGAAGCACTACACGCCCGGGGAGCACGAGCTGGCCATCGAGCGCCGCTGGCCCGTTCCCACCTCGCCCGATGGGCGTGAGCCGATCCTCGGACCCGACGTTCCCGTCACGCTGGTCGACGAGGCCACGCGGCTCTTCGAAGCCTACGACTTCGCAGCCTGGTCGGAGCGCAGCGACTTCCTCTTCGGCTGACCGTCCCCAGCCTGCCTTTGGGGGTTCTCAGGCGCTACGATTCGGCGCGTCCTGTTTCCTCCCCCGGACACGGCTTCCCGAGAGGACTGCATGAGTTCAGCGAACCCAGAGAGCTTGCCCTCCCAGGAAGCCAATCGGGCTGTCCAGCGTGACTCTCTCTTCGTCGTCGGGATCGGGGCCTCCGCCGGCGGACTCGAGGCCCTGATCGAGTTCTTCGAGCACGTCCCGGCCGCGGCGGACAGTGCTTTCGTCGTCGTCCAGCACCTCTCGCCGGACTTCAAGAGCGTCATGGACGAGCTCCTGGCCGTCCACACGACGATGCCGATCCGGACGGTCAGCGACGAGCTGCTCCTCGAGCCGAACCACGTCTATCTGATCCCGGCTCGCAAGAACATGACGATCGAGGACGGGCACCTACGGCTCGCCGAGCAGGACCGCAGCGAACCGCTGCACATGCCGATCGACGTCTTCTTTCACTCCTTGGCCGAGGCCTTCGGCGAGCGTTGCGCGGCGATCGTCCTCTCGGGCACGGGCAGTGACGGCTCCCACGGCGTGGTCTCCGTGAAGGAGGCCGGGGGCTTGGTCCTGGTGCAGGACCTGGAGACCTCCAAGTTCGACGGCATGCCGCGCAGCACCATCTTGACGGGGACCGCTGACTTCGTCATGCGTCCGTCGGAGATGCCGGCGCGCATCGTGCACTTCATGACGACGCCGTTCTTGGCGGCGAACCACGACGAGGAGCAGTTCCCGCGGGAGGTGCTCGAGGCCATCCTCACCTGCGTTCGTGAGAACTGCGGTGTGGACTTCTCTGCCTACCAGCCGGCGACCGTGCGACGCCGCATCGGCCGGCGCATGGGCCTGCTGGGGATCTCGGACATCGAGAAGTACCGCGAGCTGATCGAGGAGAGCGTCGAAGAGCGCTCGTTGATCCGGCGTGAGCTGTTGATCCGGGTCACGCGCTTCTTCCGCGACTCCGAGGCCTTCGACCTGCTCGGCTCGGAGCTGATCCCCGAGCTGGTGGAGAAGATGCAGGCGGGCCGGCCGCTGCGCATCTGGTGCGCAGCCTGCGCCACGGGCGAAGAGGCCTTCTCGATCGCGATCCTGCTCGAGGAGTACGCCCAGTCGACGGGCCGCCAGTTCGACTACGAGATCTTTGCCACGGATCTGGACGAGGACGTGGTACGCATCGCTGGCCAGGGGGCCTACTCCGAGGCGATCGAGTCCGACATCTCGCCGCGGCGCCTGAAGCGCTTCTTCATCCGCGGCGCCGATTCGTACCGCATCCTGCCGTCGATCCGCGAGCGCGTGATCTTCGCGACGCACAACACGACCGACGATCCGCCGCTGACGCGCATGGACCTGGTCGTCTGCCGTAACCTCCTAATCTACTTCCAGCCGCGGCTGCAGGCGAAGGTCCTCTCGTACCTCAACTTCGCGCTGCGCATGGAGGGGATCCTGTTCCTGGGCGCCGGCGAGTCGGTCGCGGGCGCCGAGGAGTTCAAGGTCCTCGACCCCAAGCACAAGCTCTTCCGCAAGGTGCAGGGGACGCGCCCGCGCTTCAGTCGAGCGGCTCGGGACAACCCGGAATCGACCCGGGTCGGGACGCGCCAGCGCTCGCTGGAGGTCGACGAGGCGCGAACGCTCTCGGTCATTTGCGAGTCCTTGATCACGGACCACTTCGATGCATGCCTCGTGGTCACCCAGGGGCACGATATCGTTCAGGCCTTTGGCCACACGGACAAGTACCTGCGCGTGCCGCCCGGGAAGTCGACGCTCAACGTGCTCAAGCTGATCCGCGCGGACCTGCGCGTCGTGCTGAACACGGCACTGCACAGTGCGCGGACCAAGGGCACGGACGTGGAGTACCGCGCCGTGCCCCTGGCCGGGCTCGAGGAGGGCGAGCGAGTCTCTCTCAAGGTCCATCGGCTCGAGTCGGAACGCCTGGCCTCGCTGTTCGTCGTCGCGATCCAGCGCCCCGACCCCGAGAAGGCCGGCCCCGGCGAGGTGCACCAGGAGGTGGGGCTGGCGAGCGAGTACATGCTGGCCCTGGAGCGTGAGCTCGAGGACACCAAGGACAACCTGCAGTCGACCATCGAGGAGCTGGAGTCGACCAACGAGGAGCTGCAGTCCGCGAACGAGGAGCTGATGGCCTCCAACGAGGAGCTGCAGAGCACGAACGAGGAGCTGCACTCGGTGAACGGGGAGCTCTACACGGTCAACGCCGAGCACCATCAGAAGATCGTCAAGCTGACCGGGATGACCAACGACCTCGACCACCTGCTCGAGGCGACGGACATCGGCACGATCTTCCTCGATGAGCGCTTGCAGATCCGGCGCTTCACCCCCGCGGTGGCGCGCACCATCGCGGTCCTGCCGCGTGACGTGGGACGACCTCTGTTCCACCTGTCGCACCGGCTGGTGGACCTGGACTTCTTTGCCGAGGTTCAAGAAGCCTTCGACTCGGGCGTCCCGATAGAACGCAACGTCCTCAGCGACCGCGGACGCTGGTACCTGATGCGCGTCCTTCCGTACCGAAGTGCGGTCGATCGTTCCAGCGGTGTCGTGATCACCTTCGTCGACATCACCGAGATCCAGGAGTCCCAGTTCCGCATCGCCGAGAGCGAGCAACGCTTCCGCGAGCTGGCGGAGAACCTGGACCAGGTCTTCTGGATCGTCGACGCGGGCAGGGACCGCTTCCTCTACGTCAGCCCCAAGTTCGAGGAGCTCTGGGGAGCTTCCGCGGTCCAGCTGTACGAGGACAAGAGCCTCTGGCTGAAGGCCGTGCACCCCGACGATCGCGACGCCGTGCGTGAGCGCATGCGCTCGTCGGCCGTGCAGCCGGACGACATCGAGTACAGGCTCCTGACGGGGCAGAACGAGGTGCGCTGGATTCGAGACCGCTCGTTCCCCGTCTGCGACAGCGACGGTCGCGTCGTGCGCCGGACGGGCTTCGCGCAGGACATCACGGCGCTCAAGGACTTCGAGCGCGACGTCATCCGCCAGACCAGTGACCTCGAGACCGAGGCCAACCGGGACGTGTTGACCGGGCTGCTCAATCGGCGCGGGCTGCACAAGGTCGTGCCGACCGAGTTCGAGCGCGCGGGTCGCGGTGGCGGCCGCATAGCGGCCATCTTGATCGATGTCGACGACTTCAAGCTGGTCAACGACCGCCTGGGCCACGGCGCCGGCGACGCGGTGCTCGAGGAGCTCGCCTCGCGCCTGACCCTGGGGCTGCGGCCGATGGACAGCCTGGCCCGAATCGGTGGCGACGAGTTCCTCGCCTTGCTGCCTGGCACACGGCTGGCCGAGGGCCGGCGCGTCGCCGAGCGCATGCGCGCCGCGATCAGCGACCGTCCGATCGACTTCGAGTCGCACAAGGTGGGCGTCACCGCCAGCCTGGGGGTCAGCCTCCTGCCGGAAGACCCGATCGGCGTGGACGAGATCATCGTGCTCACCGAGCAGGCCCTGTCGCAGAGCAAGGGGGCGGGCAAGAACACCGTCTCCGACAACCTGGGCTCGCCCAACCTACCGGGGGCGGGCCCCACGTCCCACGACTTCGGCTTCATCGTCGAGCGCCTGCTGCGACAGAGCGTGCTGAGCGCGGTGGCCCAGCCGATCATGGATCTCGACGACGGTCGGGTTCGAGGCTACGAGCTGCTTTCACGCGGCCCGATGGGCGAGTTCAGCGAGCCCATCGATTTCTTCCGCGCCAGCCAGGATCAGGGCGAGCTGACCCGCGTCGATCTGCGCTGCCTCGAGGTCTGCCTGGAGGCTGCCGCGGGGCTGCCCGAGGGCGTGCGCTTGCACGTCAACCTGTTCCCCTCGACGCTCCTCGATACGCCAACGGAGGCCCTGCTGCGCGTGCTGCGCGCCGGATCGGGCGCCCGCAAGCTGGGCACGTTCTGCGTGGAGATCAGCGAGCAGCAGGTGGTGGGCGATCCCCTGGCTCTGCGCGAGCGCATCGACTCTCTGCGCCAAACGGGCATCGTGATCGCCCTCGACGATGTCGGCTTCGGGCGCAGCTCGCTCGAGACCCTGCTGGTGCTCGAGCCGGATGTGATCAAGCTGGACCGGGCCTTCATCCAGGGCCTGAACCTGCACCCTGGCCGGCGCAGCAACGTGCAGCGCCTGATGGGCTTCGCGGGCGTCCTCAAGGCGGAGGTCATCGCCGAAGGAATCGAGAACGAAGAGGAGCGCGGCGCGCTCGTCGACTGCGAGGTCTCGCTGGGGCAAGGCTTCCTCTGGGGGCCGCCGACGCCCGTGGCCGTGGAGTGCCCGTGACCACGAGTCAGGCAAGGCCCCCGTCGGTCCTGATGGTCGAGGACCTGGATGCCGACCGCGACCTGTTCTTGCTTGCCTTCCGTGAGGTCGGAGCAGAGAGTGAGCTGGCCTTCTCGGCCTCGGGCGAAGAGGCGCTGCGCTACCTACGCAACGAGGGTGAATTCAGCGACATTCTCGCCTTTCCGCGTCCGCGGCTCGTGCTCCTCGACCTGGGGCTGCCCGGCATCAGCGGGCGTGACGTCCTTTCCGAGGTGAAGGAAGAGCCCTCCCTGCGTACGATCCCCGTCGTCGTCCTGACCATGTCCGAGAGCCAGCTCGAGATCGAGCGCTGCTACGGGCTGGGGGCCAACGACTTCGTCACCAAGCCCGTGCACTACTCCGCCGTGATCGACGTGGTCAAGAGCCTGCGCGAGCGCTGGCTTCAGACCGACTAGTCCCGTCCGCTGCGCGGGGCAGACCTGGCTGGTCCTCCCGGTGCACCCGTACAGCGCCTGTTTCCAAAGAGAAGTTCTCCATGCGAGTCGGTATTCCCAAGGAGGTCGCGGACGGCGAGAGCCGTGTCGCCCTCGTTCCCGATGCGGTCCCGAAGCTCGTTCGCCTGGGCTTCGAGGTCCTGGTCGAGCGTGGCGCGGGCGAGGCCAGCGGCTTCGTCGACGCGGCCTACGAAGAGAAGGAGGCACGGCTGTCCGAGCGCAGCGACGCCCTGGGCTGCGAGGTTGTGGTCGCCGTCGCGGTTCCGGACCCCAAGCAGCTGGCCAAGGGCAGTGTGCTCGTCTGCAGCGCCGAACCCCTCGACCAGCCCGAGCGCATCCGCGACCTGGCCCAGGCCGGAGTGACCTGCTTCGCCCTCGAGCTGGTGCCGCGCATCAGCCGCGCCCAGGCCATGGACACCCTGTCATCGATGGCGAACATCGCCGGCTACAAGGCCGTGCTGCTGGCCGCGGCGCGCCTGCCCAAGATGTTTCCGCTGATGATGACCGCGGCCGGGACGGTGCGGCCGGCACGGGTCTTCGTCCTGGGTGCGGGGGTCGCGGGCCTGCAGGCCATTGCCACCGCGCGGCGCCTGGGCGCGGTCGTCGAGGGCTACGACATCCGCCCGGACACCAAGGAGCAGGTGCTCAGCCTGGGGGCCCGCTTCCTCGAGTTCGATCTGGGCGCGGGGGACACCCAGGACGCGGGGGGCTACGCCAAGGAGTTGAGCGACGAACAGAAGGCGCGCCAGGCCGAGCTGATGGCGGAGGCCATCCAGGCCTCCGACGTCGTCATCACCACCGCCCAGGTGCCAGGACGCAAGGCGCCGCTGCTGGTGCCAGCAAAGGTGGTCGAGGGCATGAAGCCCGGCTCGGTCATCGTGGACATGGCCGCCACGTCGGGCGGCAACTGCGAGCTGTCGGAGAGCGGCAAGGAGGTCGTGCGCCACGGGGTGACGATCGTCGGCTTCGGCAACCTCGCGGGCAGCGTGGCGCAATCCGCCAGCCAGCTGTACGCCACCAACCTGGTGCACTTCCTCGGGCTCCTGGTCAAGGAGGGCGCGATCGCCCTCGACCTGGAGGACGAGATCCTGAAGGCCTCCCTCGTCTGCCACGAGGGCCAGGTCAAGAACTCGCGCGTCCTGGAGGCTCTGTCGTGATCGCCATGATCGAAATGACCCTGGGCGCGTTGATCGCGTCGGTCACCGTGCTCGTCCTCTCGATCTTCCTGGGCTTCGAGCTGATCTCGAAGGTGCCGCCCACGCTGCACACACCGCTCATGTCGGGGGCCAACGCGATCTCGGGGATCACCATCGTGGGTGCGCTCTTCGCGGCCAACAGCGAGCTCTCCGGCGGCAGCACGACCCTGGCCGCGGTCTTCGGCTTCGTGGCCCTCGTCCTCGCGACGATCAATGTCGTCGGCGGTTTCATGGTCACCGGACGCATGCTCGCCATGTTCCAGCGAAAGGGGAAGTAGGCGATGCAAGGTCAACTCTGGGACCTCGGCTATCTGGTCGCGGCGGCGCTCTTCATCTTCGGTCTGAAGTTCCTGGGCTCGCCGCGCACGGCACCGCGCGGGAACCGCCTGGGCGCCCTGGGCATGCTGGTCGCGGTCGTCGTGACCCTGGCCAAGATGAACGCCGACG
>JAJFFA010000224.1 GCA_021776885.1 Planctomycetota bacterium | reverse complement strand
AAACCTTTGTTGCTCATAGCGCGATTACGGAAAGAGAGGCGTTATCAGGAGAGTCGTTTGATCGAGACGACAGATCGGATCAAGCCGAGCGGGTGGTCAGCGGACCATCCCCTCGACAAAGGGCACCTCGAAGCACTTCTCGTGCATGATCGGCCCGTGGCCGAAGTAGCCCATCTCGCCAAACAACTCGCCGTGGTCGGCGGTGATGACGATGTGCGTGTTCTTCGGCACCATGTCGAAGAGCTTCTCGAAGACGGTATCGATGTACCGGACGGTGTCGATCTGCCGCTCGCGCAGCTGATCGAGCTTGTCCTGGTCGAAGAACTGGAAGTCCTCTTTGAACTCCGGCTTGTCCGGGTCGACCTGGTCGTTCAACTTCTTGAAGACCCCGTTGACACCCGAGATGCGCGGCCACATCGAGGAGTCCTCCTCCGGCTTCGCGTACGGGTAGTGCGTCTCCCCGACGTTCAGGAGGTAGAACGACGGACGCTCGTCCGAGAACTTCATGGTCGGCAGCATGCTCGCCATGTCGTTGTGGCTGTCCATCAGCTGGAACGAGTCGAAGTCGCGGTTGATACCGGTCTTCGGGTTCAGCACCGGCAGCGAGACGCGCGCATGGGTCGACATGCCGAGCGTGTTGCGCAGCAGGCCGGGGAACCACAGCCCGGGGACCATCTTGGCGAACTCGATGCCCTTGGCGCCGAGACGATCGTTGTAGTTGAAGAAGTCTTCCTTGTAGTACTCCGACGCGTACACGTTGGGCGGCGTCGTGTGCGGCAGCAGCCCCGTCAGCAGGTTGTAGTGCGAGGGTGCGGTCCACGAGGCATACGTGTAGCGCTTCTCGACCTTGCCGAGCTTGGTCATCACCTTGGGCTTGGCCGCCATGAACGAGTCGTAGCGGCAACTGTCCAGGATGACGATGATGAAGTTGTTCTTGGCCTGGGGATCGGGATGCGGCGCCAGCCCGCCGCGCAGCGGCAGCGGGCGGGGGCGCGGAGCGGGCGAGGCCGGCTTCTTCTTGAATGCGTCGAAGAGTCCCATCGAGAGCTTCTCCTGATTAATGCAGGCAGGCGGGGCGTGGGCGGCCTTATCGGCTCACGAGGTCTTGGACTTGTAGAAGTCCACCAGGACTTTCGCCGTGGAGGGACGCATGATCCGCGGATCGGGCTCCTCACCGGCCAGGAGCTGCTCGCGCACCTTGGTGCCCGAGATGAACACCGCGGTGTTCTCCTTGTTGACCTCGTTCAGGCCGACGCGACCGATCTCCTCGAAGTAGGCCGCGAAACCGACGTTCGTGGTCTGGATCGCGAGCTCACCGCCCAGGTTCTGGAAGATCTCCTGGGCGTCGAAGTCGCCCCAGATCGCGGTCTTGTCGTCGAACGGAGCGTCCGCGTGCTTGCGTCCGATGATGAAGTGCGTAAAGCCCAGGTTCTGGCGGTAGATGGCGTGCATCACGGCCTCGGCGGGACCGCCGTAGTACATGCGCATGTCCAGGCCGATGAGCTCGAGCTGGTCGTTCAGGTCCTGGCCCTTGGAGCTCCACAGCTCCTCGTCCTTGTCGCCCTCGCCCAGGAGTCGGTTCGCGACCAGCGCCTCGTAGGTCTCCATGCGCGTCGCGGCCGGGACGTCGTCGCCCTTGAGCTGGCCGACGAGCGGGTTCAGCGCCACACCCGTCTTGCGACCGGTCTCGCGCAGGATGACCTCGGCGCCGTAGACGAGGGCGTACTCGTGGGCGCGGTGCAGCGGGTTGCGCGTCTGGAAGGCGATCGACTGCTCCCAGCCCTTGGACTCGATCAGCTTGCGCGTCTGCACGGGACCCATGACCCGCGCCGCGAAGGGGCGCTCGTCGACGAAGGGCGCCAGGGTGATCTCGCCGGCGACCAGGCGGCCGCGCGGGTCCTCGGTCCAGAGGCGCGCACCGGGGTGATCGCGCCGGTCGGTGCCGTAGACGGCCTCGATGAACTTGGACTTGTCCCAGTCGAAGGTCGACTCGATCTCGATCACGCCGAAGGGCTTGCCCTCGAAGACCAGGTTCAGGCGGCGACCCGGCATGCACTGCTCGGCCTCGAGCACGTCCACCGGCAGGACGATCGGAATCGTCCAGGCCCAGGACTTGCCGTTGCGCTCGATGCACTTCTTCTTCAGCACGCTCTTGTAGTCGGCCTCGTTCATCGGCCCGGTCAGGGGCGAGAGCGTGCCGTCGGCGATGCGGTAGAGGGTCGTGCGGTCGACCGCGTTGACTTCGATGGTGGCCGTCGTCGCGCCCTGGGGCGCGTCGGTGACGTCCTCGAAGCTCAGGTTCGGGTCGATGCGGTCAACGGGGGCGGCGAGGCCGCCGTGGACGGGGGTCAGGGTAGCGGTGGTCATGGGGGTGCTTCGGCTAGAGGTAGCCCAGGTTCTTGAGCTTGCGTTTCACGTCGTCGAGCTCCTCTTGAGTGAACTCGGGCGGAGCGGGAGCGCCGACCTCGGCCTCGCCCATCAGGTCCCGCAGGACGTAGACGATGAAGTCCGTGGGTGAGTTGAACCCCGAGTCCTCGACCACCTGCTGGATCTTGCGGTAGAGGGGCCTGGGGATCTTGACGGTGACTTTGCTCTCGCGCATGGAAGTGGAGGGCGACGGCCCGCAGGCCGGGGGGTGCGGGGCAGGGGCTCGACCCCGGCGTGCACTCCGATCGCACTCTCATGGTACTCCAATCGGAGTGTCATAGGAGCTCCTAGGAGAGATTTGCCCTAAACGACTACCTTCGAGCCAGTTAGGGAGCACTCCCCAGGGAGCACCCTGGCTCCGACACTACGATCGGGGCCCCATGCCCCCCCGATCGTACACTTCTCGGACTCCGCTCACCCCGGCGCCGGGGGTGCGTAGGCCTCCATCCAAGCCACGACGAACACGACCCGACCCCGAAGCCGCCCGCCCGATGCAGAAACACCTCGCCTCTCTCCTGCTCCTCTCCCTCGCCGCCTGCGGCGGCGGTGACCCCAAGGCCGACGGCTTCGCCGCCTATGGCAGCGGGGACTACACCACCGCCGTGGCCAAGCTGGACGAGGCCCTCGCCAGCCGCACCCAGGCCGACGCCGACTACCTCGAGATCGCGGTCGGCCGCTGCCAGGCCCTGGCCCACGTCGACGCGGCGAAGTGTCAGAAGGAGTTCCTGGCCCTGGCCGGGGCGAACGCCGACGGGATCCAGTCCCAGGACTACAGCATGATCATCTCCGAGCTGGTCGCCGCGAAGGGCTTCGAGCCCGCGGTCATGGTCGTCGACGACGGCATCAAGCGCTTCACGGAGTCCCCCAAGCTCGTCCAGCTCAAGGACAAGATCGTGCAGGAGAGCAAGAAGGCCGGTGACGCCGGTGCCCTCAAGGCCCTCGATGGCCTGGGCTACCTCGGCGACGACTGAGCCGAGACACACGCACAGCGCCAGGGCCCGGCTCCATTCCCATGGGGCCGGGCCCGCTTGCGTCAGCGCCCGCCCCAGCTCGACCCATGGGACACCGAGCCGTGCCCAGCGCTCCAGCGGTCGCGCCAGTCACGGGGCCAGGTGAAGCGGAAGGTGGTTCCGGTCGGCGGCTCCGACTCGAGCGAGATGCGTCCCCCCACCGACTGGACCAGGCGCTTGACCAGCGAGAGCCCGACCCCGCCCCGATCGGTGTCCGCGTCAAGGGTCGCGAAGAGCCGAAACACGTCCTCGTGCTGGCTCGCGGGGATCCCGGGTCCATCGTCCGCAACGCTGACCTCGAGCCAGTCCCCATCGACCACCGCGCTGACCACGGCGTGACCGGCAGGCTGGTCGTGGTGCTTGACGGCATTGCCGACCAGGTTCATCAGCACCTGCTCGAAGGGCCCGCGGGGGGTGAACAGGACCGTGGGCGCGGACGGCCCCTGGATCCGGAAGCCGGGGGGCGGGGCCACCAGATCCCCGACGGCCAGCACCAGCTCCCGCAGGTCGACCTCCTCGACCGTCTCCTTGCAGCGCCCCACCTCGGAGAAGCGCAGGATGCCCTGCACGTGTGTGGTCAGGCCCTCGACCTTCGCCTCGAGCCGCTGGAGGTGCTGCGCTGCCGCCTCGCTCAGGCTGTCGCCGGCGTCCTCGCCCACCCAGCGCGCCAGGTGGCGGATGCCCCGCAAGCTGGACTTGAAGTCATGCGCCACGGAGTGGGCAAAGTCGAGCAGGGCGGCGTTCGAGCGCTCCAGCTCGCTCACCATGGCCGCGTTGCGCAGCTCGGCTTCCTTCAGGGCGGTGACGTCCGTGTGGGCCCCCAGCATGCGCTTGGGCGCCCCCGAAGCATCCCGGATCACCAGGCCACGGCAGCGCACCCAGACGGTCGTGCCGTCCTTGTGCCGATAGCGCACGACCTGGTCGTAGAGGTGGTTCGGATCGGCGCAGTGCTGGGTGTAGTTGGCGAGGGCGAGCTCCAGGTCCTCGGGGTGGATCCGGTCCTGCCACCACGAGGACTCGTTCGGTACCTCGTCATCGTCGTAGCCGAAGAGCGCCTTGAAGCCGGGGCTGTACCACTCGACCTCGCTTCGCATCAGGTCCCAGTACCAGATGCCGTCGAGGGCGCCTGCCTGGAGGAAATCGAAGATGGCCGGGTCCTCGCGGACGAGCCCATAGAGCTCGTCCCGGAGGTAATGCTGATTCACGGTCGGGCTCCGCTGCGAGTCCGCGCGCGGGTAGGCGACACGACCCGACGAGACACCCCACCCCTGACCCACGGCGCTTCGCGCTAGCCGTGGGAACGGGGGCAAGGCTCCAGCGGGTGACCGAGAGGGTCGTGGGGAACGACGCCATCGGCGGACTCTCTCTTGGGGGATCGGGATCTGAGCCGGGAACGGCACTTCCCGGACGTGGGGAGTTCCGTCGGCTGAGCTCGAAGTTACTGAAATGAAAACAACCCGCCAAGCCACTTCTCGGCCGCCCAAGAACGAATGCCCATATTGCGAGAGCTCGCTCTTCCGCTCACCGGCTCTCGCCGTGGGGCGCGTCGGCAACTTCGTCGTGGTGGGCGACTCGGCGGAGGCGGGCGAGGGGTCCGGGCGAGTCAGTCCCCCGACAGAATGTCTCCCAGCATCCCCATCCCGGCCCGCCGCTTCTCCCCCATTCCACCCTGGGCGGCGCTCATGATGCGCTCGGCGAAGCGCGAGAAGGGCGTGGTCTGGAGCTAGGAGGCCGTGCTGAAACTCATTTCGCCCAGGCGTTCATTGCCGAGCAGCTGTGGCCTGGCGCGCCGCACGTCCTCCGTCAAGACGCTTGGGTGGCTCCTGATCTGGGGGGCAGGGGCCGGCCGCTCGCTCGCTACCAGAGCCAGAGGACGGCAGGCCTCTCTTTGCGACAAGCCGAAACTTGACCGAACCGTGAACTTCGTGGAGGCCTAGCCGCCCGCTCGGGTCAGCTCGATCTTCCGACCGGCGGAGGAGAGCACCGCCGTGTCCTCGGCCACGCGCTCGAAGACGGCGCCCGGCCCCGAGTCGAAGGAGAACGAGAAGAAGCGCTCGGCCGAAGCCGGGAACAGGGACACGCGCGTCGCCGGCGGCTCGTCCACGGGCCGGATGATGTCGATCGTTCCGGAGCGCCAACCGAAGAGCACGCGCCGCGTGCCCCGCGCGTAGACCAGCAGGACCTGCACGTCCGCCCCGCCCGGGGCCACGAGGGCTCCAGCCGACTCGAGGCCCTCGAACGCCCCCAGCTCGGCCTCCGCGTGGCGCAGGAACCCGCCCATTTCATCCGCGAACTCCGCCAGTGGGCGCTCGGCGCCGACGGCTTCGTAGAGCGTCTGCCAGTCGTCGTCGAGGGCGCGCTCGAGGGCCTCGAGGGTGCGCTGCTCCAGGGCCCGGGCAGCGGACGCGAGCCCACCCCCACGCAGGAAGCCCGCCAGCTCCCCACCCGTCGTCATCGCCTCGATCCCCAGCCCCGGCGCCCCCATCGGTGT
>JAJFFA010000223.1 GCA_021776885.1 Planctomycetota bacterium | reverse complement strand
CGACGCGGGCCCGGCGCCGCGGGTGATCCCCATCCCGGATTCCGCCCGCCTCCGAGCGGGTTTCGCCCACCCTCGGGGCCATTCATGAGTCGAGACCAAGAGAGCAGCAAGCTCCTCGCCGTAGTCGTGCTGCTCGCCGCCGCAGGCGCCGCGGCCTTCTTCTTCCTGGGCCGCGCGGCGACGGACGTCGCTCCGCAGGCGGTCGTCTCCGTCGAGCCCGGGGACCCGCTGCCGACCCGCGCCCCCGGCCCCGAGGACGAGATGGTCGAGCCGGCGCGCCGGCCCGAGGGCGCGCCGACCAGCGTCGTCTGGCCCCTCGAGGTGGACTGCTCGTTCCTGTCGTCGGACGCCTTCGAGCGCGCCGAGGGCATGCTGGCCGTCGGCAGCGGCGCCTCCGCCAGCCTGGTGGGCAGCATCTACTCCGCGACGGGCAAGCCCGAGGAGGGGGCGACGGTCACCTTCCTCGCCGGTGCGAACCAGGGGCGCGTCCTCGTCTGCGACTCGACCGGCGCCTACGGGGCCAGCGACCTCTACGGCGGCCTGTCGATCCTCTCGATCGAGACGCCCAGCGGCTCGGTGGCCGAGCGCGAGGTGCGCCTGCGCGAGCTGACCGAGGCCCGCGTCTCCGTCGGCTTCGGCTCGCCGGGCGCCGTCTACGGCAAGGTCAAGGACCGTGAAGGCAACCCGATCGAAGGCGCCCAGGTGCGCATCGACGGCAAGGAATCCCTGACCGACCACGAGGGCATCTTCCACGTGCCCTACGTCGCCTCGGGATCCGCCCTGACCATCGTCGAGAAGGAGGGCTACGCCCTCTACCGCGAGATCCTGCCGGTCACCCACGACTTCGTGCTGACCCCCGACAAGGTCACCTTCGTCCTGCACCCCGCGGCGCGCCTCTCGCTCTCGGTGGCCGAGAACATCGGCGCCCGCGAGCCGGCTCTGGTGTACCTGTTGCCGGGCGGTGGCCAGCGCGTCAACGACGTCATGGGCCAGCGCACCTTTCCCTGGCACCGCATCAACCCGGTCGAGGTCTTCCCCGGGGGGACGACGGTGGTCGATGGCCTGCCCGCCGGCCGCGTCGACATCTTCCTGTTCCACAGCGGGGGCACGGCGAGCCCGCCCCAGAGCTCGGTCCGGCTCGCGGCCGGGCAGGAGCGGGCGGAGGTCCTGCACCTCGCGCCCACGGGGCAGATCCACGGCCGCGTGGTGCGCGACGGCGTGGGTGTGGCGGGGGCGCAGGTGCGCCTCGAGGCGCCGAACCGGACCGCCGCCACCCTGACCGCGATCGGGCGCACGAGCACCGTCTTGCAGAGCGCCGTCTTGCCCCACCTGCCGCCGGCCTTGCAGGAAGTGCAGGCGGACTCCAAGGGGCGCTTCGTCTTCACGGCCTACCCCGGGACCAAGGGCTACTACCTGTCCGCCACCAGTCCCGACGGCAAGTGGAGCGGCACCGACGTGGTGCGCCCCGACGTCGAGAACCTCGAGCTGTCCCTCTCGCCCATCGCGGCCGAGCAGGGTGACCTCGTGCTGAGCATGAAGGGCCGCTACCAGGGACTGCCCGTGAAGCTGCGCGTGCGCGGCACGCCGCGGGACCTGTTCGAGCTCTCCGCCGAGGAAGACTTGCTGGTCGCCGGCCTCGAGCGCGGCACCTGGCGCGTGCGCGTGCTGTGGAACGGCGACGAGCTCGAGCGCGGTGCCCTGGTCAAGATCGGCGCGGAGCCCGCCAGCCTCGAGCTGGGCCTGCCCGAAGGGGCGGTGCACGGACAGACCGAGTTCGAGCGCACGCGCTCGGGGTACTGATGGCAGCGGTCGACGTGGCCTGGGGCACCTGCCTCGACCTGCCCGAGGTGGACACCGACGAGGAGCTGACCCTCGCCGCCCTGCGCGCCGCGGGCCTGTCCGTCGAGCGCGTGGCCTGGGACGATCCCGACCCGCGCCCGGCCACGGACTTCCGCCTGTGCGTCGTGCGCTCGACCTGGGACTACCCCCGGGACCCGGCGGCCTTCCAGGCCTGGGTCGCGCGCATGGACGCGGGCACGCGCCTCCTGAACAGCGGCCGGGTGTGCGCCTGGAACCTGCACAAGCGCTACCTCTTCGCCCTCGAGGCTGCGGGAATTCCGATCATCCCCACGCGCCTGGTCGAGCGCGGCAGCGACGCGGCGGCCGCCGAGTGGCCCTGGGTCGACGTGGTGCTCAAGCCCGCCGTCTCGGCCGGGTCCTACCTGACGCGGCGCTTCGATGGCGACCCGCAGGGCGCCCGCGCGTTCCTGGCCCAGACGCTCCTCGAGCGCGACATGCTGGTGCAGGAGTTCGTGCCCGACGTCGACGTCAGCGGCGAGCGCAACCTGATCTGGATCGACGGCGCCTTCACCCACGTGGTGCTCAAGGCGCCGCGCTTCGCGGACGACGACGAGTCCGTGTCCGCGGCCAAGGAGCCCCTGGAGGAGGAGCTTCTCCTGGGCGAGCGCGTGCTCACTGCCGCCTGCGCCGACGGTGGCTTCACGCGCGCCGAGCTGCTCTACGCGCGGGTCGACAGCGTGCAGCACGGCGGCCGCCGCGTGCTGTCCGAGCTCGAGCTGCTCGAACCCTCCCTGTTCTTGCGTCAGAGCCCGGCCGCACTGCAGGCCTTCGTGAACGCGCTGCGCGCGAAGCTGGCCCTGGAATAGGGGCGCAGCGGCTCGAGATCGCCCGGGGGGCACGGGTCCCCCCGGACGCGAGCAGGGTTCAGCCTGCGCCGAGGACGCCCAGGAGCCCCTCTTCGATCTCGGGGCGGCCGAACTGGTGGCCCGGCATCTTGACCTGGGCCTCACCGTCGGCGTCGAAGATCACCAGGCCGTGGAGGGCTTCCTTGAGCCCGTACTCTTCCAGCTCGTCCGAGCGCGCCAGGGTCTCCTCGGCCGGGATGATCACGAAGTCCACGCGTTCACCGTACTCCTGCTCCAGCTCGCCCACGGCGGCTGTGACTTTTTGGCAGAAGGGTCAGGTGTCGGCGATCACGTAGTAGCGCACCTCGGGCCGGGGCAGGGCGTCGCTGACCGCGGCCACCGCATCGTCTTGGACGTGGGTGGTCTCGGTCGACGCGCAGCCCATCAGCGGCGCGAGGAGCAGTAGGTAGGAAAGCTTCATGGGGAGAGTGTAGCGGGCGCGGCCTCCGGGCTGCCGGCCAGGGCGTCCAGCGTCGCCAGGAAGCCCTCGGCCAGGCGCGCCAGCTCGTCGTAGGCGAGGTTCTCGGCCCGATCGTCGGGCCCGTGGTAGTGGGGGTCGCGGGCCTCGGAGGTGTCGGACAGGGCCACGGCGGGGAACCCGCGCCACAGGAACGGCGCGTGGTCGGAGCGGTAGACGTCCTTGGCGTTCGTGGCGAGCCCGATCGACGGGAAGCGCGAGTGCTCCTGGAACAGCTCGAGCACGCGGTCCACGACCGGCGCGTTGTCGCGGTTGCTGACGAAGACGACGAAGTTGCCGCGGCCAGGCAGGCTCCAGGAGACGAGCGCCGGGTAGTCCTGGCTGCCTCTCTCGTTCGAGAAGTAGCCGACCGAGTCGACTCCGATCATGAGCACGATGTTCTCGCCCAGCTCCGAGCTGCGCTCGGCGTAGACGCGACTGCCCATCTGATAGCCGCCGCTGAAGGGCTCCTCCTCGTTGACGAAGAAGACGACGCGCACGCTGCGGCGCAGCGGGGCGAGCTGTGTGCGCCGGGCCAGATCGCGGGCGGTGGCCAGCAAGAGGGCCACCCCGGAGGCGTTGTCGTTGGCCCCGGGCGAGCCCGGCACCGTGTCGTAGTGCGCGCCGAGGACCAGGATCTCCTCGGGGCGATCCGTGCCCGGGAAGAGCGCCTCGATGTTGGCGACCTCGACCTGGCCCAGGGCGATCGGGTCGCGCCGGGCCTCGATCCCGGCCTCGGCCAGCTGCGCCAGGAGCCAGGCCTCGGCCGCGTGGATGCCTGCGAAGTCGGTGGACGAGGGGCGCGCTCCGATCTCCTCGGCCAGGGCGGCGACGTCCGCGCGCAGTGCGTCGGCCAGGAGCACCTGGGCCGGGGTCAGGGGCTGGGTCGAGCTCGGGTGGAGCGTGCCGGGGGAGCGGTACAGGCAGCCGCAGGCGAGGGCGGCGGCCAGGAGCGGAGCGCTGGCCAGGAGCGGAGCGGTGAGGCGGGGGCAGGGCATGTCCGCGGCTACGCCGCGCGGGGCGCGGCGTTACTTGCCGCGCGGCAGGCCCAGGCGCGCGAGGAGCGAGGTCGGGAAGCGCTCGAGCCCGGGGAAGCCCAGCTCGTCGGGCTGCTGGCTCGGGGCCTCTTCCTCGCTCGGCCACCAGGCCGTGCCGAAGAGCCAGTCCCACAGGGAGAGGGCGATCGCGAAGTTCGCGCCACGGGCGTGCTCGGCGGGCCAGTGGGCGTCGTGGTGCCAGACGTGCATGCGCGGCGAGTTGAAGACGTAGCGCAGGGGGCCCCAGGTCAGGTCGAGGTTGGCGTGGTTCAGGTGGCCGCCCAGGGTGGTCAGCACGGCCAGGACCAGTACCACGCGGGCGTCCGCTCCGAGCACGACGAGGGGCAGCCACGTGAGCGAGCGGTAGACCACGATCTCCATCCAGTGGAAGCGGAAGCTGCCGATCCAGTCGAGCTCGCGGATCGTGTGGTGCACCTTGTGGAAGCGCCACAGCCAGGGCAAGCGGTGCAGCAGGTTGTGGACGCACCACTCGCAGAAGTCCTTGATCAGGAACAGCACGAGGAACTGCAGCCAGAGGGGCGCCGTGGCCACCAGGGCCAGGTCGCGCGCGTGCTCCAGGCCCGGGATCCGCATCAGCGTCATACCCGCCAGGGTGGCGATGGCGATCGGAGCGTGGTGCCCGTTGAACACCAGCCAGAAGACATCCTGGCCCAGGCCCTGGCGCAGGGCCCGCTGCTGCGGCCGCCAGGGGCGCAGCCGCTCGAGCCCGGCCACCAGCGCCGACACGAGCAGCAGCCAGAAGAAGTACCCGCGCGGATCGAAGACGGCCGGCCAGAGTTCCATCGAAGGGATTCTGGCCGGCCGGGGGACCGGCTCCAACGGAGATTCCGGAGGAGCCTCGAAGTCGGGTTCGATCAGGGCTCGAACAGAGCCTCGACAGCGTCGCTGAAGTTGAAGCCCGCGCCCCCGGCGGCGGGGTCGAGGTACCACAGCTGGAAGCTCCAGGTGCTGCCCGCCAGGATCTGCCCCGGCGCCTGGGGCGGGCTGGTCAGGTCGACGGCGTGGGTCGCCGTGCCCTGGGCATCGGCGCTGACCGCGGCCAGTCGGTACATGGGGCGCGCGACGCACAGCTCGCCGTCGCCGTAGGGGATCTGCCGCGAGCCGGGCCCGTAGAAGAACATGCCCGTGGTGCCAGGCGGCAGGTCGCTGACCGCGAGGGCCAGGTTGTTCGCTGCCACGCTGACGCCACCCGAGGTCGCCAGGCCGGCGCCGTTGCCGGTGGAGTTGGGGGCGGCGCTGCAGTGCTGGATCAGGGGCTCGCGCGGGGCGAAGCGAGCGATGCGTGTGCCCCACACGTTGTTCGCGTCGGCGTACTCCTGGATGGTCCAGAAGCGGAAGTCGTCGACGGGATCGACGCAGGTCATCGAGTAGTCGCCGAAGCGGTTGCGGCCGTCGGAGGCCACGCGCTCGTAGAAGTCGACCCCAGCCTTGTACTGCTGGGGATCGGCGACTTCGTTCAGGGGGTCCCCGAAGGTGCGACCTGTGTACCAGGCTCCGGCGTACTCGGTCGAAGAGGAGGCGCTGAAGGAGAGCAGCATGTCGCCGCGTGCGTTGACGGCGATCGAGGGGTAGTAGTAGTGCCGCTCGGTGTCGCGCACGACCCCCGTCTGGACCAGGCTGCCGGCGACCGGGTCGAGCTCGGACCAACGTTCCTTGGCGTCCGTGCTGCCGCCGTCGTCATTCGTGTTGGTGCTCCACTGGTGGCCGTTGCGGTAGTCGGTGTTGCCCAGGCGCGAGTCGCCGGCATCGATGTCGACCATCGAACCCAGCTGCGGTGCGTCACCCGGGCTGCTGTAGGCGGGTCCCGAGACCTGCGTCACCGGCGAGAGCACGGGCGCCGAGAGCGGCGGGTCGACGCGCCACACGTCGTAGTCGCTGCCGAAGCCGCCGCCCAGGATGTACTCGAAGCCCGGG
>JAJFFA010000222.1 GCA_021776885.1 Planctomycetota bacterium | reverse complement strand
TACGCCCTGCGGAAAGGTGTCCGGGGGGGGGGGCGGTCTGCCGCAGAACTTCTCGGCCGTGGAGCACGCAAGTGCAGGGGGCGGGCCGGGTCCTTCTGGACGGGGCCCGCCCTGTTTTCGTGCCGGCCCTCTCCTGCTTCGCGTGCCGATCAGGGCCGCCTCGACGATTCTCGATTTCCGCTGCGCTCGCCGCAGCGTGGCGTCGTTCGGAGGGGTGAGGCCGAGCTCGATTGGAGTCGGCCACCCCACTGCTCACTACCTAGCAACGAGACCCCCGATGAACACCCACACCAGCCTGCGCCGCCCCGTCCGCTCCCTGCTCCTCGTCGCCCACCTGGGCCTGCTCGCCGCCTGCAGCGCTGGCGGCGGAGCCGAGGGCCTGGCGACGCCGCCGAGCACGAGCGTCGACCCCGCCGGGGACTGGAACTTCTTCCGCGACGGACTGGCCTGCAGCGGCGCGGAGTTTGACGCGTTCCCGATGGCCATCAGCCTCGTCTCCGGCAACGCCTTCCGCGTCGAAATTGGCGCCGCGGGCGAGGTCTTCGAGTTCGAGGGCACCCTCGCTGGCGACCAGCTCCAGGTCAGCGGCGCGGACACGGTTGGCGCGACGACGCTCGAGATCCAGAACGCCGTCTGGGCCTTCAGCAGCGACCAGAACTCGATCCAGGGCGTGATGAACCTCTTGCGCACGGAGAACGGTGTCGGCTGCCAGGTCGACGACATCATCAGCGCGTTCCGCCAGGACGCGACGGTGACCTCGGTCGCCCGCGGCGAGTGGGACTTCATTGCGACGACCACGGCCGCGGACGGTCCCTGCAACGAGGTCGGGCGGGTCGAGATCCTGCCGGTCACGTTCCACCCCAAGCGCGACAACGAGTTTGTCTTCGAGGTCACGACCGAGAACGGTAGCCGCTTGCAGTTCGAGGCGACCTTCGACGGAACGACGCTCAGCCTGGGCGGCTCGGACAGCGATGCCTCCGGTGAGCTCGCCTCCGTCCTGCCCGGATCGGCGGTGTCCATCGACCCGGCCGGCGGCTTCGGCGCCGGCACCCTGCGCGTCGGCCTCGGCGCTGCCTGCTCCTTCGACTTCGACGTCGACGCCGTGCGCCGCTCCCTGGGCCATGCCTACATGCCGTACCTCGAGGACATGCAGGGTGCGCAGACCCTCGTCGGCGTCGACCCGACCGATCCTGGCGTCCGCGTCGATCTCGTCGCCTCGATCGGCGACGCCGACTACGCGGCCTCACCGAACACCCTGACCCTCTCGTCCTTCACGGCGCGTGCCGCTCGGCGCGAGTACGACGCTGCCTCCCGAGCCGTGCTCGGCGCGCTGCTCGACACCCTGTACTTCCGCGACGGCGACGACGTCTTGCTCGTCGACCTCACGGCGCGCGAGAACGCGCTCGGTCAGCGAGTCGTGCCCAGCCCCAAGGTCGTCTTCGAGGGCAACGGCGCGCCGGTCTTCGACCTCGTCGCCAAGACCGACCTGGCCGGGACGATGACGGTGCTGAGCTTCGTGAGCGGTTCGGCGCGCATGCTCGTCGAGGTCGACCGCGCCGGGAACGCGCGCAGCACCCAGACGGCTGCGAACGGCCTGGTCTTCGGGCTGACCTTCGACGACGACGGGCGCTACGCGGCCGCGGTCGTCCGCTCCAGCAACGGCGACCTGTTCACCCAGACGGTCGAAGGCGGCTCGCAGCTCGTGCGCAGCGAAGTGAGCGACATCGCCGTGGGGGTCGACGGCTCCTTCTACCTCACCCGGCCCGGACGAGTCGAAGTGCTCGAGGCGGGCAGCGGGGACGTGAACTTCGTGCGCAACGTCTTCGGCTCGACGCACCGGCTGGGGCGCCCGCGCGGCACGACTCTGTGCTTCACCGAGGAGGATGGCAGCAGCCTGCGCATGTTCCGGACGTCTCCCGGCGGGAACGCGTCTTCGGTGGCGTCGACGGGAGATGTCCCGGTCTCCGGCGGCTCGCCGAGCGACCCGCTGCTTGTCGCTGAGCGCGTGATCACCCGGCACCGTGCCGCGAACGGCGAGGTGCGCCTCGTGTCGGCGCCCCTGAGCGGCGGGGTCTTCGAGACGCTCCTGTCCGGCGCGGCGGCGGACGAGTTCTCGACCAACTCCAGCGTGAGCGTGCTCGCCGGGCGAGCCTTCTTCAACACCGTCGACGGAGCGGACTTCATCGTCGCCGCGCTGGCCCCGACGGGCGCGTCGCCGGTCGAGGAGACGCTGTTCGGCCACCGCACGATCGCCACGCTCTTCGAAGACTCCTTCGCGCTCGCCGATGGGCCCGCGGCGCAGGCGCTGATCGTCGTCGACGCCAACGGCGCGGACCGCAACCGCCTTCTGAGCGTGGACCTGGCCACCAACCCGATGGGGCTGCTCGGCAGCGCGAGCCTGGTCTTCGAGCCGGCGATCCCGGGCAGCAGCACGCGGCTCGAACTGACCGGACGGCAGGGCCTGATCGCCGACATGTCGGGGTCGACCCCGGCGGACCCGGTGGCTCAGATTCACTTCGTCGACCTGGGTGGCTCGCTGCCGGCGACCGTGATCACCAGCGACCCGGGTTCCGTCAGCCTGCCGATCAACTGAGCGGCGGCGGCGCCGCTGCGGGCGACCGCTCGAGCGCCTGATCCGACTTCCGGGCCTGTGGAGAGCTAGCTCTTCACAGGCCCGGATCGATCGTTTGCGGATTCCTGCCCATCTCCCGGCCGGCGCCTGCCGATAACCGGAGTCGGTCCTTCCTCCCAGGGTCGAACCCATGCGAACACGGCTGCTCCAAGGGCTTCTGGCGGTCCTGCTCCTGACCCTGGTCAACTTCGTGGCCGGTCGTCTGGGGCTCTTGCTCGCCATCCCGCCCGGCTTCTCGAGCGCCGTCTTCCCCC
>JAJFFA010000221.1 GCA_021776885.1 Planctomycetota bacterium | reverse complement strand
CCGTGAAGCCGATCCCCGTGAGCATCCCCGCGATGGCGCCCTCGCGGTTCATACGCTTCGAGAAGATGCCGAGCAGGATGATCGGGAAGAAGGAGGAAGCCGCGAGCCCGAACGCGAAGGCGACGGTCGCGGCGACGTAGTCCGGAGGATGAATGCCGAGGTAGCCCGCCACCGCGACCGCGACTGCCGCTCCGATGCGCGCCGCGATCAGCTCGCCCCTCTCGGAGATCGACGGCATCCAGGCCCGCTTCAAGAGGTCGTGACTGATGGCGGACGAGACCACGAGCAAGAGCCCCGCGGCCGTCGACAGCGCCGCCGCGAGCCCACCCGCCGCCACGAGGCCGATGACCCAGTTGGGCAGGCCCGCGATCTCGGGATTGGCGAGCACCATGATGTCCCGGTCGATCGTCAGCTCGTTCAGCGCCGGATCGCCGACGTACTGGATGAGGCCGTCGCCGTTCTTGTCGTCGAACGCGATCAGGCTCGTCTCCTCCCACTTGGAGAACCACTCGGGCAGCTCTGCGTAGGGCTGCTCGGAGACCGTCTGGATCAGGTTGGTGCGCGCGAAGACCGCGACCGCCGGCGCCGTGGTGTACAGGATCGCGATGAAGAACAGGGCCCAGCCCGCCGACGAGCGCGCGTCGCGTACCCGCGGCACCGTGTAGAAGCGCACGATCACGTGGGGCAGGCCCGCCGTGCCCACCATCAGGGCCGCGGTGATGGCGAAGACGTCCATCTTCGACTTCGAGCCCTCGGTGTAGGCCGCGAAGCCCAGCTCCGTGTGCAGGCCGTCGAGCTTGTCCAGCAGGGCGACGCCGCTCTCGAGGTCGACGCCACCGAAGCCCAGCTGGGGCACCATCGAGCCGGTCATCAGGATCGAGATGAAGATCGCCGGCACCATGTACGCGAAGATCAGCACGCAGTACTGCGCGACCTGGGTGTACGTGATGCCCTTCATCCCGCCCAGCACCGCGTAGACGAAGACCAGGCCCATGCCGATCGCGACCCCGGTGGTGATGTCGACCTCGAGGAAGCGGCTGAAGACCACGCCCACCCCGCGCATCTGCCCCGCAACATAGGTGAAGGAGATGAAGATGGCGCAGAACACGGCGACGATGCGCGCGGCCTGGGAGGCGTAGCGGTCGCCGACGAAGTCGGGCACGGTGAACTTGCCGAACTTGCGCAGGTAGGGCGCCAGCAGCAGGGCCAGCAGCACGTAGCCCCCGGTCCAGCCCATCAAGTACACGGACCCGTCGTAGCCCGCGAAGGAGATCAGCCCCGCCATCGAAAGGAAGGAGGCCGCGGACATCCAGTCCGCCGCGGTCGCCATGCCGTTGGCCAGGGGCGGCACACCCCCCCCGGCGACGTAGAACTCGGCGGTCGAGCGCGCCTTGGCCCAGATGGCGATGCCGATGTAGAGCGCGAAGCTCGTGGACACCAGGATCAGGGTCCAGGTGCTGACGCTCACGAGTCCTGCCCCGCGCCCGGGGCCGCGGCGAGCCTGCGGTCCAGCCGGTTCATGGCCAGGACGTAGACCACGATCAGCACGACGAAGATGTAGATCGAGCCCTGCTGGGCGAACCAGAAGCCCAGCTTGAACGAGGTGCCCGGCAGGCCCACGCGGTCGAGGGCGTCGACGAACAGGATCCCGCAGCCGAAGGAGCACAGGAACCAGACGGTAAGGAGCAGGCCGAGCAGGCGCAGGTTGCTCCGCCAGTAGGCGCGTCGGTCGAACATCGACGTACCCTACGGTACGCGGGTCAGCGATCCGAGAGTTGCAGCTCGACCTCGGCCAGGCCAGGGCTCCCGGGTTTTCCCGTGCCCGGTGCCCAGAGCGGGATCGTCAGCTCGAGGCGCCGGATCGTGCGCGGCTCGTCGAGCTCGAGGCGGCCCTTGCGGCGCTCGTCCGCGTGCATGCGCAGCACCTCGTCGGGGCCGTTGTCGATGGAGACCAGGACCTCCAGCGGGCGCCCGAACCAGCCGGGTCGATGGGGCACCGAGACCGCGCTCGAGACCAGGATCACGTCGGCGCGCACGGCGCGCGGGAAGCTCACGGTCAGGGTCGGGCGCTCGTCCCCCGGCGCGGCCAGCCACGAGCTGCGCAGGCGTCCATCCACGGCCCGGGCCGCGCCGTAGGCCGCGTCCAGGTCGCGCCGCGAGGCACCCAGGACCGAGGAGGCGTGGACCTTGGGCTGGGCCGCGGGGACCAGGTTGCGCGCGCGGTCGCCCAGCTGGGCGCTGCGCCAGGCGGGGATCACGTCACGCACTTCGACGACGAGGTCGGGGGACTCGACGCGCCGCGTGAGCCCGGGCCAGAGCGTTCCGCTGCGGTCGGTGCGCGGGGGCGGCAGGACCTCGAGGGCGAGGCGCACGACGTGGGAGCCTTCGCGCTCGAAGGTGTGACGCAGGGGGAAGCGCTGCAGGTCGAGGGGCACTGAATCGTCCCCGGGCAGGATCGCCGCGAGGCGTCCGTCGATGAACCAGCGCGCCTGGTCGACGTGGGGGCCGCGGCCGCCCTGGCCGGGCCACTCGAGCTCCTGTGCCAGGCTGCGTTCGACCCCCGCCAGCCAGAGGGTCATCTGCTGCCCACCGGTGGCCGAGACGAACAGGCCGGCCCCCTCGGCCTCGGTGCTCCAGGCGCGCTGGGCCTGCTTCGAGCCGATGCCCGTCTCGACCCGCGTCGCGCGGCGCAGGAAGAGCAGGGCGAAGGCGCTGTCGAGCAGCTGGGACTGGGCGGAGTGTCCCCCGGGGGACCAGGACCCATCGGAGCCCTGGGCCTGCACCAGGTACTGCGCGCCGCGCGCGTACCAGTCGTGCTCGCCGAGGTCCTGCACACCGAGCAGGGAACCCACGCGCTCGAGGCCGTAGAGGTAGTAGTAGTGCCAGCCCTTTCCGCCGCCCGGGTTGGACTCGACGTCGAAGGTCCTGCCCAGCCACTCGACGCCGCGCTTGGCGTCACGCTCGAAGTCCGCGGCCGCCGAGCCCTCGAGAGCGCCGGCGCGGGCCAGCATCGCCTGGCAGATGGCGAGGGTGCCGACCCCGGCGGCGGTCATCGAGCCGCGCGCCCCGGCGCCCGATCCGCGGGTGTAGCCATAGCCGCCGCGCCCGCCGCAGGCGCGCACCATGCCGGCCAGCCCGCTCCAGACCTCGTCGGGCACGTGCACTCCCGCGAGCACCGCCGCGCGCAGCCCCAGGGCCGCGTACTGGGTGTTCGAGAGGTCCTCGCCCCCCGGGTAGCCCCAGCCCCCGCCCGGGGCCTGGGTCTCGACCAGCTGGCCGGCGAGCTCATCGATCCAGACCTGGTGCTCCTCGGCCCCGGCCTTGGCCAGGGCCATGATCACGAGCGCAGTGCTGTAGGTGCCCGCCGCTCGCGCCGTGGCCAGGTAGGCGATGGCCGCGTCCGCCGCAGCGTCGGCCTCCTCGCCCGCCAGGTTCGCGTGCAGCAGCGCGTAGAGCGCAAGCGCCGTCGCGCCGGGGCTGTGGTGCCCGTACTCCCAGGAGCCGTCCTGCTCCTGGGTCTCCAGCAGAAAGGTCGCGCCGCGCTGGATCGCGGCGTCGACCCGCTCGCCGAGGGGCGCGTCCGCTGCTCCGCCCTCTTTCTCGCCGCGGGCGGCGGCAGGATCGAGGGGCAGGGCCAGAGCCAGGCAGAGGAGCGCGCGCAGCATTCCCAGGGCTACCTCTTACGACGGGCGCGGATACGCGGCGCGTCGTAGCATCTCGGCATGACCCTCCGCCATCCGGCTGTCCTGCTGCTGATCGTGTTGCCCATGGCCTGTGTC
>JAJFFA010000023.1 GCA_021776885.1 Planctomycetota bacterium | reverse complement strand
GCTGAGCAGGATCACGGTCAGGGCCAGCTTCAGCACGAAGCCCCCGCCCATGACCAGGTTGCGCGCGATGAAGTCGTGGTGCGCGTCGAAGATGCCGTAGGGCAGGCGCGCGGCGAAGCCCAGGGTGACGGTGCCGACCATCAGCAGGAAGGCGGGGCGCGCGCTCTCCAGGACCTGCGGCGCGAGCTGCGCCCAGCGTGCGTTGCCCAGGTACCCGCTCTCGAAGACGCCCAGCAGGACGAGGCCGGTCACCAGGGCGATCGAGCCCATGAAGAGGCAGATCGAGAGGCAGGTGGCGACAGCCCGGCTGGCCCCCTCGGAGTCGCCCTTGGCGATGTGCTGGGCGATGTAGCGGACCGAGGCCATCGGGACGCCCAGGATCAGCAGCCGCAGGGGGTCCGTGAAGGAGACGATCGTGACCCAGACCCCGTTCGCATCCCGCCCCAAGGTCCGCACCACGAAGGGCGAGAGGACCATGAAGACCAGGATCTGGACCAGCGAGAGGGCCCAGTTGGATCCGATGTTCTTGAGCAAGACGGGGGGGCTTGGAGGGGGGGGCGGGGCGCTCCCCGTCCATCATCGGCATGCGGGCCGTCGGGTTCCGTCGGGATGGGGGTTTTTGTCGGCGCCCACTGTGCCCGGCCCGGCTACGGGCCCATGCTGCCAGAGTGAAGCGTCGAAGCGTGCTCGCCCTGGGCGCCCTGCCCCTGGTTCTGGGCTGGGGTTTCCTCGGGCAGTGCCACAGCCCGGCGTCGACGCCCGTTCGGATCGACTCGAACGACCAGGGCTACACGACCCGCAACTTCCACGTCCGTAGCCCGCTCCGCGTCCTCTCCGATGCCCTCGACTTCATGCCCCACGGCCGCTCCCTCGCCGTCGGGCGCGACCGGGGCTACGCGGCGTACCTGTGCAAGGACGGCGCGCGCATCGAGCGCTTGCACGGCACCCTGCCGGATTCCTACGCCAGCCTGCGCGCGGACGGGGCGTTCTACGCCTTCTCGCCGCCCGCGCAGCAGCCGACCCTGACCGTCGTGCGGGTCGACGATGGCGAGCGCTGGACCTGCCCCCTGCCCGCCTGGGGCTATCTGGGCTGGGCGGCCGCGGACCGCATCCAGCTGCGCCAGAAGGGGTCGGGCGGGGTCGCGCAGGTCGTGGCCGAGCTGCCGCTCCCCGCCGACTTCGTGCGCTGACCAGGCCGTGTCGCCGGCTCACGGGACGGTTCAGGGCGCGAGGGCGCGCCCGGCGGCTCCGCCCTCCTGCAGCAGCCAGCCGGCCAGGGCGCGGTAGCCGACCTCTCCCAGGTGCAAGCGGTCGGCGGACGCTGCGCGCGCGAGGGCGCCGTGCGGGTCGGTGATCGGCGGGCGGTCCGTGGGCACGAAGGCCAGGTCGCGGGCCGCGGCCAGGTCGGCCAGGGCGCGGTTCGTGGCTGCCAGGGCGACGACGCGCGGCGCGGGGAAGTCCCACTCGGGCAAGAGGCCGATCAGGGCGATCGGCAGGCCAGGGAAGTGCTCGCGCAGACGCAGGACGACGCGCTCGACCCGGCGCGCCGTGACCTCCGGGCTGCGCTCCTCGCGGCGGAAGTCGAGGCTGCCGGCGTAGAGCACGGCGGCGGCCGGGGTGCTCGCGGGCAGGCTCGCGTCCAGGCGCGCCAGGAGCTCGGTCGCGGTCTCGTTGCCGATGCCGCGGTTCGCCGTGGGCACGCCGGGGAAGAGGCGCTCGAGGGGGAAGCGCTCGATCGTGGACGAGCCCAGGAAGAGCACCGCTGCGTCGGGCAGTGCGGGGTTCTCTTCGGCGAAGAGGGCCAGGCGCTCGGCCGCGTGGCGCGCCTGGCGCCAGGCTTCGCGCACGTGGTGCGGGACGACGAGGGTGCGCAGCCGCCAGCCGCCAGGGACGACGTCGTGCCAGGCGAGGATCAGGAGGACCCCGCCCAGGAGGGCAGCGAGCAGGGCCAGTCGGCTGGCGGAGGGACGCGCGGCGGCGCTCATCTGCGCAGGGTAGCGCCGCGGCCGACATGGGTGGAACGCAGAGCGGCGACGCCCGGAGGGGGCGTCGCCGCGAGGAGCCGGGAAGGGGGTCGGCTCAGGGGGTGTGCTGGATGTTCAGCCCGTCCGAGTAGTTGAAGCCGGCGGGGCCCCCCTGGGGATCGCGGAACCAGAACTGGTAGTTCACGCCCGAGGAGCCGGAGTGGATGCCCGCGGCGTAGCTGGCGTCCATGTCCACGGCGAGGAAGGCCGCTCCGCCCGAGTTCGTCTGGATGACGGGGAAGCGCTTGATTCCACCGTTGACACAGCGCCGGCCGTCGCCGAAGGGGAAGTTGACCTGGTTTGTGCCGGAGAAGAACAGGCCCGCCTTCTGGGGCGGCGCGTCCACGACCCGGAGCACCAGCGAGTCCTCACCGATGCTGCGGCTGCCGGTGGCGTTGAGGTGCGCCACTCCGCCAGCCGAGTGCGGCAGGCTGGTGCAGAAGGTGTTGCCGAAGCTCTCGCTGTAGAGCGTGGCGCCCTCGATGCGGTAGGTGCTGCCGCCGATGTCGTGCCAGACGCTCATCAGGCCCTGCCAGTAGCCGCCGGCCGTGCGTCGCGAGGTCATGTTGGTGCCCAGCTCGGCCGTGGAATTGAAGGCCATGTTGCGGTGGGAGTCCGTGCAGCGGATCACGCCGTTCGAGTAGTCGAACTCGGCGACGTAGGCGTCCCAGTCGGTCGTGCTGCTGCCGTAGAGCTCGGAGTAGGTCACGATGAAGGTCGAGCCGTCCGACTCGGCGCAGGGCCCGTACTGGGTCTGGCCCTGGAAGCCCGAGGCCTCGAGCCCGGTCAGGTTGTAGGTGTTCGAGATCGAGGTCCGCCCGCGCAGGACGCGGCCGTGGATGTCGTTGTTGCCCACGTAGGCGACCATGTACGGGCGCTCACCCGAGGTGGCGTCCAGGACCGTGCTGACGTCGGGGCCGCCGTGGCTCGTGACGGTCAGGTCGATCGGGTAGGTGGTCTGCAGGAAGTTGCCGTTCCAGCTGAGCTGCGCGCCCCAGATGTCGGTATCGCTCGAGCTGTAGTAGCGCGCCCAGACGATGGTCCAGGCCTGGGTCGAGAAGGGCGCGTGGCCGTTGCCCTTCGAGATTTGTGGCGCGTAGTCGACGGTCCCACTGCTGTTGTCGACGGCAATCAGGCCGCTGGCCAGGCTGCCGGAGGAGCTGACGAGCTTGGCGTGGATGTCGTAGTCGCTGGTGCTGAGCTGGCGGTTCCAGGAGACGCAGTAGTAGGTGGGCCCGGCCAGGACGGGGTCGCCACCGACGTCCGCGAAGGACTTGCTGCCCGCCTCCGAGCCGCTGATCTGGAGCTGGTTCCCCATCTGGATGTTCGCGGCTTCGCGCGTGCGGCCGGAGATGACCGTGTTGGGGGAGGTGCCCTCGACGGCGACGACCAGGAACTGATTCGCGAGGTTGTTGTTGGCGATGCGCGGGAAACGCCAGTCGTGGCTGGTGGCGTCGATGTAGGCGCCGCTGCCGGCATGGGTCCCGCCGAGGGTGTCGTGGGTCTGGACCCAGACGTCGCGGTCCGAGGACGAGAACCAGACCTCCCAGGTCACGGCGTAGATCTGGTGGCTCTCGTCGAAGGCCACGTCTGGGGCGCCCTTGCGGGTCGACTGGTTGTCGATCGTGAAGCTGTTCACGAGGGGGTCGATGGTCAGCGGGTAGCTGGCACTGGCCAGGTAGGAGGCCGGGACGCGGATCTCGATGTCGCCCTCGACCAGGCGCGTGGGCGAGGCGACCGAGAAGCCCGTGGCGTCGAAGGTGACGGCGCGGCCGTACTGCACCCCGCCGAACTCGCCGGCGAAGCGGAACCCGGCGGCGCTGTCCAGGGCGTCCAGCTCGCTCTCCACGTCGACGCGGATCACGAGGTCGCCCGCGGCCCCGGAGACGGGGCGCTCGAGGCGGAAACGCTGCTCGATCGAGCCCAGCTCGACGACGTAATGCTCGACCACGCCGCCGCGGTCATAGGAGACGATGCGGCCGTCGAGGGCAGGCTCGACGTCGCGCTCCAGGGCCAGCTCGCGCTCGCCGACGTGGACCGACTCGAGCTCGAAGCGCACCGGGAAGTTGCGCGGCGCGTCCGAGCCCAGGGCGGGGATGAACTCGACCGCGTCGTTGCCGAAGCGGGCCTTGTAGTCCGCGCCACGCACCCAGAGGTTGCCGTCGCCGGGGCGGTCGAAGTGCACGCGCTCGGTCATGCCGTCGGGGCTGACGCCGCGCAGCACCTCCGGCAGGTCGTCCTTGGGCGGCGTGGCAGCGACGGGAACCGCGGCGGGCTCGATGACCTCGCTCTGGGCGGCCTTGCCGGGCGTGGGCTGGGCGACGGTCTTGATGTCGGCTTCGCCGCGGGGCGGCGGGCTGGCGGGCTTCTGGTCCGCGGCCGAGGCAAAGGGGGCGAGGAGCAGGAACGAGAGGGCGCTGAGTGTGGTGGTGTTCATGGTCGGGATCGGGCAGGGGGGCCGGGTGGGTCGGCTTGCGGTTCGTCTTCCCCTGCTCCATGCGGGAAGCCGCGGGGGGGTCTCGCGCGCCCCGCGTTCTTTTCGGAGGGCCCCTGGCTGGCCGCAGGAGCGCGGTAGACTCTGGCGCTCCATGTCCCAGACGAAC
This sequence comes from Planctomycetota bacterium, assembly GCA_021776885.1. GTDB lineage: Bacteria > Planctomycetota > UBA1135 > UBA1135 > JAJFFA01. The sequence continues at coordinate 1,161 of JAJFFA010000023.1, read as the reverse complement.
GCCCAGGCCCAGATCGAGCTGCACAAGGAGCTCGCGCCCCGCTACGCCTACCGCTACGGGTTCGAGTACAGCCGGCTGTTCCAGCAGGACTGGCACGCCGAGATGATCTCCCACGGGCCGGATGACGCGCGCGGCATCCTGGACCTGGGCTGCGGCACGGGCTTCTTCCTGGCCGAGCTCGAGCAGCAGCACCCGGGCTCCGTCGGGCTCGACATCAGCCACGCCATGCTCAAGGTGTCGGACCAGTACGTGCCCGGTGTGCGCCTGGTCACCGGAGATGCGGAGAAGCTGCCCTTCCAGCGGGGGGCCTTCGACACGGTCTTCTGCAAGGGCAGCCTGCACCATACGCGCGACCACGTCGGCTTCCTGTCGAACTGCCGCGAGGTGCTCGGGGGCCGCGGGGTGCTCGTGATGAGCGAACCCTGCAACGACAACCCCCTGATCCGGCTGGCCCGCGCCCTGCTCTACAAGAAGAGCCCGCACTTCGACGAGGGCGACGAGGGCTTCACCAAGAAGGGCATCATCCGGCTCTGCGAACAGGCCGGCTTCGAAGTGGTCAAGGCCAAGAAGTACGGCATCCTGGCCTACACCTTCGCGGGCTTTCCGGACCACCTGGGCTTCCTGCGCTTCGTGCCCGGCAACGTCTGGATCACGCGCGCCTTCATCGCCATCGACCGCGTGCTCTGTGCCCTGCCCCTCTTCTCGCTGTTCGGGTTCCACATCGTGATCGTGGCCCGTCCCAAGGAGACTCCGTCATGACCCAGCGCGTCCTCGTGCCCCTGGCCAGCGGCTTCGAAGAGATCGAGGCCGTCACGATCATCGACGTGCTGCGGCGCGCCGAGCTGGAGGTCGTCGCGGCGGGCCTGACCCCGGGCCCGCTGACGGGCTCGCGCGGGATCGTGGTCAGCCCCGACGCGCTGCTGGCGGAGCTCGACCTCGACAGCTTCGACGCCATCGTCCTGCCGGGCGGCATGGGCGGGACGGAGGGCATGCTCGCCTGCCCGCAGCTGCTGGCCGCCCTGCGCCGCCAGTCGGACGCCGGCCGGCTGACCGCCGCGATCTGTGCCGCGCCCATGGTGCTGGCCGAGGCGGGGGTCTCGGACGGGCTCGAGGTCACCTCCCACCCCAGCGTGCGCACCCGGCTGGGGGCGGCCAAGGTGC
>JAJFFA010000220.1 GCA_021776885.1 Planctomycetota bacterium | reverse complement strand
GCGCCCAGGCCCTGGCGGCCTTCGCCCTCGGCGCGGCGCCCTTCTGGGCCATGCTGGCCGCCGTCGGTGGCGAGGTGTTCGACGTCCACGGTACGGGGCTGGTCGAGGGCGGCGAGACCCTCGAGCGACTGTCCGAGTTCGTCGGCTCCCTGGCCCATGGAGGTCCCTGGGTCTGCGCAGCGCGCTGTGTGCCGCCCCTGGCGCTGCTGCTGGCCATGGCCTGGATCGCCCGCTACGCGGAGCGCGCGACACGGCGCCGGGCCGCCGTCCTGTGCGCGTTCCTCGGCGCCTGGCTGGGGGTCTACCTGGCGAGCGGGTTCGTGGTCGGCGCGGTCGCCCACGATTTCCAGTACCTGCGCTTCGCACCCCTGTGGGTCGTGGGCAGCCTGGTGGTCGCGGTGGCCCTGGGCGGCGCGGCGCGGCGCGCGGGAAAGTGGCGCGCTGCGGGCCTCGTGGCGACGGGCGCTCTCTTGGCCCTGGGCTGTGTCCACAGCGTGGGGCTGGTGCGCGCCGCGCGACCCCTGGCCGGGGGCGGCTTCCGCGCCTCCCTGCGCGTCCTCGCGCAGACGAAGGGCTACGACTACGCGGGTTACTTCGCGAAGCTCGCGCCGCGCCTCGCCCCGGATCGGGCGGCGCGGCTGACGACGCTGCTCGGCTTCGACGAGGGGGCGCCCGCGCTCCTGCGTGGCGACGCCGCGTCGGTGGTCTTCGACGACGGCAGCCTCGAGCTCGAGACGATCCTGGCCCAGCTCGAGGCCTTCGATGCGGCCCACCTCGCCGAGTACGTGAGCGGGCTGGGGCCCTGGCTGCAGAAGCGCTCGAAGCGCGACCTCGTGCGCGCCCTCGCCATCGCCCGCTCGGCGCCCCCGGCCGCGCGCCCCGCGCTGCTCGAAGCCCTGGGACGTTTCGGCGTGGCCTTCGCCGACTCGATCGAGCGCATCGAGGCGGACTGCGCGCGCTTCAGCCAGCTCGAGGTCGAGCCCGAGGTCTGGTTCGGGCTGGGCGCGCGTGCTTGGCGGCGCCTGGCCCTGGGTCCCTGGGGACGGACCGATTACGTGCTGCGTCCCGTCGCCCTGCGCGCACGCCTGTCTGCCCTGCCCCTGCCCTCGGAAGAGGCGCGGCGCAGTCTCGAGGCGGGCTTCGAGACCGAGCGCGGCCGCTGGACGCTGCCCTGAAGGAGTACGCAATAAAGCCGGGCGAAGCGTGAAACTTCAGGGCGGCCTGCGTCGGAGCATGGGGGGACCTGTCCAACCGCCCCCTAGGAGCCCTCCATGGTCGTCGCCCACGCCGCCCTGTTCTCTCTCCTCTTGGCCCTGCCGCCCTCGGCGCAGGTGAGCATCGGCCGCGGGGGGGGCACGCCGACCGAGCCGCTTCCCGCGCCGCGCCTGTTCACGCAGCTGCAGACGGTTCATCCGTACTCGACGCCGAACGCGATCACGGCCACGGAGGACGCCAACTTCCTGGTCGTCGGCGAGGGCGGCGCCCTGGTCGTGCTCGACACCAGCGGCGGGCCCGGCCCGGCCCTGGAGCTGAAGCGCGTGCCGATCTCCTCCCACGGCGTGCGCCCGGCGGCCCTGCGCCTGGATCCCCAGGCCAACCTGAACGACCCGCCCAACGCCCTCTCGCGGCGCGACGTGGTCTACGTCGCCGGGGGACGCTCGGGGCTGTGGATCATGGGCGTCGAGCCCCAGGCCAACTTCCCCAATCCGGCGGCGCGCATCGACGACTCCGCCAGCGGGGACCCGCGCCAGCAGCGCAGTCGGCGCTACTGCAACGACGTCGACTTCATGGTCGTCGACGGCGTACCGTACCTCCTGGCGCTCTTCGCCAAGCGCGGGGACACGCGCCTGCGCGTCTACCGTCTGGAGGATGCGCGCAACGTGCTGCTCCTGCCGCCGACGAGCGTGCGCGAGACGGGGAACGAGATTGCCCCGCTGATCGAAGTGCGCCTGGCCGCGCACCCCGACGCGTACGTGGCCCAGTCCGCACTCGAGCACTCGCACCTCTTGGGGCTCGGGATGGACGTCGACCAGCGCCAGGGCAACGCGGGCGTCTACCTGGCCCTGGGCCACCACGGTCTGGCGCGCTTGATCTTCAGCGCCGACGACAACGATCCGAGCGGGCTGCGCGTCTCACCCGTGCAGTGGGGGCCCGTGCTGGGGGACGGCACGTACTACAACACCAACGCCCACACCCAGGCCAGCGGCCTGCCCGCCGGGATCTACGACAACTTCCACTCCATCGACACGCGCGTCAGCCCGCCCGTGACCCAGCGCGTCGACGCGCCCCTGTTCACCGACGTCGCGGTGCAGAACTTCGCCGGAGTGAACCACGTCTGGGCGGCGGTGGGGCACCTGGGCCTGCTGCGCTTCGACATCACCGAGGGCTGGAGCTCGAGCATCCCGATCGACTTCCACGAAGGCCGCCAGATCCCCAACCCCTGGGGCGAGGACCAGTTCACCCTGGTGCCCGACGACCTGGTCGACGATCCGCCCTGCGAGACCTACTCCTACGTGCGCCGCATCGAGCTGGTGCAGACGCCCAGCCGCACGCTGCTGGGCGCGGCGGCGGTCAGTCTGCCCTTCCTGCTCGAGGAGGTGCGCACCGACGGCTACACCCTCGGCTACCTCGGAGAGACCTTCAACCAGGTCTCGGGCAAGCTGCTCAACCGGGGTCCCGAGGGCATCGGAGGCTTCGCGAACTACACCCTGATCTACGACCTCGACGAGCCCTTCACCACGGGCGGGCTGACGCCCGGGGTCGACGCGACCAACGAGGACGCGCTGCTCGTGCGCTACGAGCGTGACGACGCCGTGGACGAGAACGGCTCGCCCCCCGGACCCGACGAGTGCGTCGACGTGAACAGCCTGCCCCAGCGCGTGCTGCTGCAGAACGGGCAGGGCGAGCTGTACCTGCCGCGGGTCGAGCTGAGCCCGACGCGCTACGCGTTCCTGGCGAACACCCTGCGCGCCGAGGCGGACTTTGCCAGCGACACGGTGACGGTCACCCACGAGCGCACGAACGCGGAGCGCCGCGGGCGCAATGCCCTCGGGATCGGCTACAGCATCGCCAACCCGGACGTGCTGCTGTTCTCGTCGAACGATGCCGGGCATCCGCCGGACGGGATCCTGAGCACCTGCCCCGGTATCGAGGCGTACTTCTACGCACCGGGGTCGAACCCGAACAGCCCGGCCTCCGACCCGCGCTCGACGAACGGCATCCTGTGGAACCACGAGGGCCAGTGGCTGGACCAGCCCGGGGACACGGACCACTACATCTGGGGCGCCGCGACGGAGCGCTGGCGCATCTCGCGCTTCCACTCCGGCACGGACGTCTGCAACCCGGCCAGCCTCGACCCGCCCGATCGCACCGAGGTCTGGACCCTGGACCCGACCCTCGATCGCTTCCTGCGGCCGGGCAAGCGCAACTTCTGGACGGGCTCCCTCGACCCCGCCTACGACGCCCACGTGCAGGGCGTAGCGGGGCAGGCGGACTGGCAGCTGATGTTCGGCGCGCGCTTCGGCTCGCCCGAGGGCGTGGTGGTCCTGCGCCGCGACAACCTGGTCGCGTACCTCGAGAGCTTCGGCGGCAG
>JAJFFA010000219.1 GCA_021776885.1 Planctomycetota bacterium | reverse complement strand
AGGCCGCTGCGGTAGTTGGCCTCGTAGAGCAGGTCGCCCTTGGTGTACAGGTTGTGGCCGATGGCGGCGTTGCCGTTGGTGAAGGCGGCCGTGTAGGTCGCCGTCAGCGGGTTCGAGACGTCGAAGACGTGGGTCGTGGTGGTCGTGCTGCCGCCCTCGTCCAGCTCGTCGCCGAGGTAGAACTTGGTCAGGTCCGGGCTGAGCCAACCCTGCTGCGAGTAGGCCGGGTCGGGGTACTGGACCGTGGTCAGGAGCGTGACGTTGGCCGCGTCGGTGACGTCGAGCACGTCCAGGGCGGTCAGGACCGAGCCACCGGCGAAGCCCGCACAGGCGTAGGCGATGCTGCGGCCGTCCAGCGCTCCGCTGGTGTAGGTGTGCACCTGCACGTCGTGGACGTAGCGCGTGGTCCACAGCCCCAGGAAGGTGGGGGTGGTGGGGTCCGTGGCGATGTCGTAGATGCGCAGGCCGTTCTGGCCGCCCCCCGCGCGGTAGAGCCGGCCCGTGGCCGTGTCGATCGCGACGTTGTGGGTGGCGGCGTCCGAGACGTCGTCGATCATGTTCGCCAGGGTCACCACCCCGGCGTCGATCTGGGTCAGGTCGAAGACCTGGATGCCGCGGCCGCCCTCGCTGACGACGTAGGCGTACTGGTCGTAGACCTTGACGTCGCGCCAGAGGCTGCTCGGCCCGGACCGCTCGGACACCACGAGGGGTGCCAGGGGGTCCGTGATGTCGACGAAGACCGTGCCGGACTGGGTGCACATCAGGGCGTACTCGCGCCCGGAGGGCGAGACGTAGCCCCAGCAGTCGTTGCCCGACTGGGCCCCGTCGAGCTGGCCCAGGGTCAGCCACGAGAGCAGCCGCACGCGGTCGGAGTCGAAGCTCGTGCCCATGGCGCCGCTGGAGGGACCCGCGGCGGGGACCGCGGCCCCCAGTGCCATCGGGGTCATCGGGGCCCCCGGGGCCAGCGGCGAGGGGCGCAAGTAGCCCGGACCGCTGTAGGGCGCGGTGCGGTCGAGGACCTTGGGGTCACCCTCGTGGGGCGCCGCGAAGGCCATCGAGGCGACGGGGGCGGCGATGAGGAGGGCGAGGGCAGCGTGCTGGGGGATCATGGAGGCGACGTTCGGGCGCTGGGACGACGGGAGGGGCGGGCGGGTGGCGCTCGCTGGAACGTCCTCCGAACCCTGCCCCGCCTTCGAATCCCGCAAGCGGCCCGGGCTGTGCAGCCTTCCCCGTTAAATAGTGGCTCCGGGCTCTCCGTCCCCGTCTTCCGGGGGGGGGCCACGTCGCCTGCGCCGAACCGCGGAACGAGCCCGCTCCAGGAGCCGGCGCGCCCAGGCGAACTCGATGCCCAGGAGGCCGAGTCCTGCCAGCATGACCAGCAGTCCCGGGCCGGGGGTGGCGACCAGGGCCACGCCCAGCAGCACGACGGTGCCGCCCAGGACCAGGATCACCAGTCGCCGGGCCTGGCGCAGGGCGGCCGCGGCCAGCCCACGGGCGGGGAGGGTCAGGTGCTCTTCTCCGCGATCAAGGTCTCGAGCTCCGCGCGCAGGCGCGGCAGGATCTGGTCGTAGCCGAAGCTGCCGAGACTCCGGGTGCCCTGCTTCAGGTTCACGGTGGTCGGACCGCACCACAGGCCCAGGTCCGCGTCGTCCGTCTCGCCCGGCCCGTTCACGCGGCAGCCCATCACGGCGATGGTGATGTCGTGCTCGGCGGCCCACTCGGTCTCGCGCTTGACGTCGGCGGCGAGCTCGATGAAGCGCTCGTTCTCGACCCGCGAGCACGAGGGGCAGGCGATGATGTTCAGCCCGTCGAAGAAGTTCGGGGGCACCGAGCGGAAGCGGCCCGCGGCGATGTCGGCCAGGATCTGGCGCCCGACCTCGATCTCGAGCCCCTTGTCGTCGAAGGGCACGGTCAGGGAGACGCGGATCGTGTCGCCGATGCCCCGCGCGATCAGCTGCTCGAAGGCGATGCGCGTCTTGATCACCCCATCGGGCGGCATGCCGGCCTCGGTCACCCCCAGGTGCAGGGGGACGTCCGGGCGCAGCTCGGCGAAGCGCTCGTTGGCCTCGATCACCAGGCGCGGATCGGAGTCCTTGATCGAGACCAGGTAGTTCTCGAAGCCCGTGTCGTCGAGCAGTTCGCAGTGGTCGGCGGCGCAGGACACGATCGCCCCGACGTCGTCCCCAGGGAAGCGCTCCTTGTAATGGGGAGCGATCGAGCCCGCGTTGACCCCGATGCGGACCGCGCAGTCGTGGTCGCGGGCGACCTGGGCGATCCAGGCCACCTTGTCCGCCACCGGACGGTCCTTCTCGTGGTGGTGCAGGTGGCCGGGGTTGTAGCGGATCTTGTCGACGTAGGGCGCCACCGGCAGGGCCAGGCGGTAGTTCTCCTGCAGGTCGACCGAGAGCCGGGCCTTGCTGTTCTGCCGGATCCAGGCCAGGGCCTCCACGTCCGCGGCTCCGTCGATTGCGATGCGCACCAGATCCGCCCCGGCCTCCTCGAGCAGGTGCACCTGGCGCAGGGTCGCCTCCCTGTCCTGGGTGCGGGTCGCCGCCATGCTCTGGACGGCGATCGGCGCGGAGCCGCCCAGGGCCAGGTCCCCGATGCGGATCGTGCGTGAGCGCCGGGTGGGGGCAGGGGAGGCGGGAGAGGGTGTTTCCATGCGGGTCGGGGATGCAGGGGAGAAGCGCTGCATGGTATTCGCAGCGCTACCCGGTGGGCCACGCCGCCGGAACTCTGTGGGCTCGCTGTGGAAAAAAGACGAGGGATCGCCCCCATTTCCAACGCTTCCTCGGATGCCCTCGTTGGAAAGACCAAAGGGAGCCAGCCGGCTCGGGTTCGACATGGCGAATCCCCTCTTGCCTAGAACTCAGGCCAACCGGCGCCCTCTTTCCTTGCAGGCGGTTCGCCGTCTGTGCCAGCCCCCTCCCGGACCGCGCCCCGGGTCGGGGCTGGTTCTATTTACTGCTCAAAGGACCCTTATCACGCCGCCACGGGCGGTAAGGCTGGCGTAGTCCGGCCGCAGGACAGAAGCGAAGCCGTAGGGTCCGAGGGGGGCCAGAGGCTACAATGGTCAGCCGGGAACCTGCTCCGAAACACGTCTAGACTCGCTTGAAAGCCAAGATCCTCATCGTCGGCGGTGGCGCCATGGGCACCTGCATCGCCCTCCACGCCGCCACTCGCTGCGACCCCCTGCGCGAGCCCGTCATCCTTATTGAGAAGGAGCGGCTCGGGGCCGGGTCCTCGGGGCGTTCGCCCGCGATCGTCCACCAGGGCTACCGCGACCGGCAGATGGCCGGCATGGCCCGGGACGCCCTGAAGGTCTACGCCGGGCTCGAGCGCTCGACCGGGCGCTCCGTGGGCTACCGCCCCATCGGGGTCCTGACCTTCGCCAACTCGGCCAATCCGGCCGCCCTCGAGCGCCTCGAGGCCGAGATGGCCATGCAGCGCGAGGTGGGCATCGTCGTGCACAAGGTCATGGCGGAAGAGATCCGCAGCATGGTCCCGGGGATCGAGGTCGCCGACGGAACCGTGGGCGCCTACGAGCCGGACGGGGGCTTCGTCGACCCCGTACGCACCATCGAGTCCTTCGCGACCCTGGCCCGCGACCGTGGCGCCGTGACGCGCATCGGCGTCAAGAACCCCACGATCCTGGTCGAGAAGGGGCGCGCCGTGGGAGTCGAGACCAGCGCCGGTACCTTCGAGGCGCCGATCGTGGTCCTGGCCACGGGCACCTGGACCCCGTCGATCGTCAAGCCCTTCGGGATCGAGCTGCCCCTGCGCGTCGTTCGCACCCAGCAGCACTTCCTGCAGATGCCCAGCCCGATCCGGGCCCTGGACGAGGACGATGGAACCGAGCCGGGCGACCCGTCGTCGGCCGAGTTCGAGACCCAGTTCATCCCCGACCCCCTCGATCGCCTGCCGGTGGCCCACCCGGTGCTGATCGACATCGAGCAGGGCCTCTCGGCCCGCTGCGAGCCGGCGGAGATGCGCACTCGCCTGGGGCGCACGGGCTTCGATCAGTTCGAGGAGGTCTCGGACGCCAGTGCGCCGATCGGCGACGTGGCGGAGGACTTCAAGGCCTGGGCCCGCGAGTCGATCGTGCGCCGCTTCCCGGCCTACGGGGACCGCGACGACGTGGGCTCCCTGGGGGGTCGCATCACCCTGACGCCGGACAACCGTCCGATCGTCGGCAGGATCCCCGAGATCGAGGGCCTCTACGTCGCCACGGGCTTCACCGGCAACGACTTCCAGCTCGCGCCGTCGATCGGCGAGGGCATGGCGCAGATGCTCCTGGGCGAGCCGGTCAGCGCCTTCGACCCCGAGTTCTTCTCGCTGGGTCGCTTCCAGAAGGCCTGACGGGCCCGGGTGGCTGCCTGACGGACCCCGGAGACAGCGGATCGGTGCTAGGCTGGTGGGTCACCCCGGACTCTCTTTCGCCCAGCAGACACCATGCGCCCCACGACCCTGCTCCTGGCCTTCGGCTCGCTTCCATTTCTCCTCTCGACCGCCGCGACGGCCCAGAGCCTGCGGGCCGAGTTCTTCGGCGAGCCCTTCGGGCGCCTGACCGACATCGCCTCCGCGCCGGGGGACTTCGGTCGCCTCTTCACGACCGAGAAGACCGGCAAGGTGAAGATCCTCTCGATCCCCGGCGGGAACCTGCTGGGCACCTTCCTCGACATCGGCCCGATGGTCGACCAGGACGGAGAGGGCGGGCTCCTGGGGCTGGCCTTCCACCCCGACTACCTGAACAACGGCCTGTTCTACGTCGCCTACACGACCGGCATGAACCAGGGGGACTCGATCGTGTCCCAGTTCACGGTCTCGGCCGCTGACCCCAACAGCGCCGACGTGGCCAGCGAGCAGGTCATCTGGGGGCCCCTGCCCCAGACCACCAGCGGCCACAAGGCGGGCGACCTCGAGTTCGGTCCCGATGGGATGCTGTACTTCTCGATCGGCGACGGCGAGGCCGGGGGCGGCGACCCCAGCGGCCGCGCGCAGAACCCGCTCGATCCGCGCGGCAAGATCCTGCGCTTCGACGTGGACGCGCCCTTCCCGCACGTGCCGGTCGACAACCCCTTCGTGGGCGATCCCAATGGCCTCGACCACATCTGGGCCCTCGGCTTCCGCAACCCCTTCCGCATGAGCGTCGACCCGCTGACGGGCGACATCTACGTCGGCGACGTCGGGCAGAGCACCAAGGAAGAGGTCAACTTCATCCCCGGTGGCGTCGGCGGCCTGAACTTCGGCTGGAACTGCCAGGAGGGCACGGGTTGCTTCGGCGGTTGCGGCCAGTGCGGCAGTCCCGCCTTCACCGACCCGATCTACGAGTACGACAACGGCCCGTCGGCCTGTGCGGTGATCGGCGGCGTGATCTACCGTGGCAGCGCGATCCCGGACCTGGTCGGCCGCTACATGTTCACGGACCTGTGCACCGAGGAGATCCGCACCTTCCGCGAGGTGGGCGGCGTCGCCACCGACGTGGTGTTGCACACGGGTGTCGCGCCGAGCATGGGCCAGTGGAACAGCCTGGCTGCCTTCGGCCGCGACGCGGCGGGCGAGATCTACGTGCTCAACCACTTCAGCGGTGAGGTCTTCAGGATCGTCAGCGATTGCACACCCTCGGTGCAGAACCACTGCCAGACGGCCGCCAACTCGGTAGGCCCGGGGGCGCTCCTGTCCGCTTCGGGTTCGACCAGCATCTCGGCTGCGAACTTCCAGCTGCGCGTCGTCGCTGCCAGCCCTGGCGTCAGCGGGCTGTTCTACTACGGCGCCAACGCGATCGAGGTGCCCTTCGGCGACGGCTTCCGCTGCGTCGGTGGCTCGACCTTCCGCATCCTGCCCATCGCGCAGACCGATGCCAGTGGCAACGTCAACCGCGACCTGAACTACAACCAGCCCCAGACCACGTCGATCACACCGGGCTCGACCTGGAGCTTCCAGTTTTGGTACCGCGACCCGATGGGGCCGGGCGGGTCGGGCTTCAACCTGACCGACGGCGTGACGGCTTCGTTCTGTCCGTGAGACGCGGCTAGCTGCTCGCGCTAGGCGTCCTTCACGACCTGGGTGATGCGCACGCCGTAGACGTCGTCCATGGTGACGACCTCGCCGCGGGCCACGACCCTGCCGTTGACCAGCACGTCGGCGGGCTCGTGGGCTTCGCGGTCCAGGCGCACGAGGGAGCCCGGGCCCAGCTCGACCAGGCGAGCGAGGGTCAGCTGGGTCTGGCCGATGCGCACGGTGACGCGCACCGGAACCTCCAGCAGGTTCTCGAGGCCGAGGGGCGCGCCTGCGGAGACCCCGTCCTGCTCCTCGAGCTCCTGGGTCTGGACGCGGATGGCGTCCGTGGCCTCGTCGATCGATGCTTCGAGTGCGTCGGCTGTGGTCTCGATGGTCTCTTCGCTCATCTCGGGCTCGATTCGTCAGTCGCTCTCCGGCGCGGGGAGCGGGTGGCGGGCCCCGAGGCGCACGAGGCGCACGGCCCACAGTACCAAGCGGCGGCCCCCGGTGGGCGTTCCGCACGCGAGGGAATAGAAATTGAT
>JAJFFA010000218.1 GCA_021776885.1 Planctomycetota bacterium | reverse complement strand
GTCGAAGGCGGCCAGGTGGCTCACCGGGTTCTGAATATCGGTCTGCCAGAGCTGGACCGGTGCCACCAGGAAGCCGTTGTTCAGGAGCAGGATCCGCTGCCGGCCCGGCTGCTGGATCACCCGTGCGGGAGCATCGAAGACATCCGCCGGCGGGTGCTCCAGGACCAGGGCGCCGTCCCGCGCGAAGAACTCGTGCAGCTCGTCGCTCTCCGTGCTGACCGCGTAGACGCGGAAGCGCTCGGCCACGGCCTCGACGTCCGCCGTACCGCTGCCCGCGGGCACGGAGGCTGGGTCGAGCGGCGACAGGACGCCGTCCGTCGAGTCGACGGCGAACTGCAGCACGGCCCCGGCGCGGTCGGCCACGTAGGCGAAGGCTCCCGCGTAGTGGAAGGCCATCTCACCGGGCGCGCTGCCGGCGGGGACCACGGCGCGCTCGGTCAGGGCCCCGTCCTCGGGATCGATCCCCAGGCAGAAGATCAGCCCCTCGCGGTCGGCCACGTAGAGGAACTGCCCGTGGGGATCGACGCTCAGCGTCGCCTCGCCCCCCAGCGCGAGCTGGATGGAGTCCGCCTGGGTCGGCGTCCCATTGGGGGCCAGGTCGAAGCGTCGCACCTCGCCGGGGGTGTCGGTCAGCGCGTAGACGAAGCGCCCCGAGGGCTCGCCCACGATGCCGTGGACGCCCGGGGCGGCCGGGTGCTCGGTCGGCAGCCCCAGGCTGCCCGTGTCGGCGTCGAAGTCGAAGCGCAGGAACTCGCCAAGGGCCCGCCGCGCGACGAGGACGTAGGTCTCCTCCTCGTTCGAGAACACCTCGAAGGGGCCGCCCGTCAGGGCCAATGGGGACTGGGCCGTGGCCACGAGGTTGTCATCGCTAGCGAGCTCGAGTACGTGCAGCCCCTCGACCTCGTCGGCCGCCAGGAGCCAGCGGCCGTCGTACTGCACGAGGGGTCCCGGCTGCAGGACCAGGTCCACGGCTCCGGCGCGGGCCCGCGTCCTCAGCCCACGAACGAGGCTGCCGTCCGTGAAGTTGAAGCTGTACGCGAAGACCTCGTTGGCCGTGTCGTCCAGGGCATAGACACGACGGCCGTCCGGCGCCGCGACGAGCCGCCCCGGTCGGGACTCCGTGGAGGTCTCTTCCAGGGTCAGGCCGCCTCCCGCCTGGCGCTCGAAGCGCAGGACTCCACCGGAATCAGCCCGCGTGACCAGCACGTAGTCGCGGGTTGCGGCGACGTCCGTCGGGGACTCGCTGAGGGGAATCTCTTGCATCAGACTGGGCGTGGGCGTGCCGCCCACGTCGCTCAGGGCGTAGACCAGGAGCGCCGGCGTGACCACGTCGGCCAGGTACAGGCTCGTCCCCTGGGGGCTCACGCTCCCCGCAGCCACGTAACCCGGCGCCGCCTGGCTGCCGACCAGGGCGAGGCTCGGGAGCAGCCGCAGGGTCGAAACCTGCGCCAGCCCCGGCTGCAGCAGGAAGACGTGGTTGGAGAGCGGGTCGAGGGTGAAGCTGAAGGACTGGAAGTCGACGTTCAGGGTCTGTTCCGTGCCCAGCTGCCCGCCTCCCAGGATCTCGATCGAACGCAACACGCCCTGCGCGAGCATCACGAGGCGCGTCGTCGTGGCGTCGATGACCATCTCGGTCGCTGCGGGGTAGTTGCCCACGACGAGCCCGGCATCGGGCAGGCGCGTCGCGGGGTCGAAGCGGTGGTACACCAGGTCCCCGTTGGCGCAGGACACGAAGGCAAAGGTCCCCGTCCGCGCCACCGCGGCGCTGACCGGCACATCGGGCTGCGAGCGGTACGTGCGCGGGAACAGGCGCCCCGTGATCCAGCTGCGCAGCACACCGAGGGCACCGTCGGGGTGCAGGGTCAGCACCCCGGACTCCACCAAGCTGGACTCGATCACCTGCAGCTCGAGGGTCGTCTCGGCACTCCCGAAGGGGTTCGCTGCGCTGACCACGTACGGCGTGCTCGCGACCAGCACGTCAGGCCGGCCCGAGATCACGCCGGTCGTGGCCGAGAGAGCCAGCCCGGCGGGCAAGGCCGGGGTGACGCTGAAGCTGGTGGCTACCCCGACCACGGTCGGGACGTTGTTCGTGATGGAGACACCGAGGGAATAGGTCGCCGGGTCATCGGAGTAGGCGAGCGAGCTCACGGGCTCATCCGGGTGCACCTCGATCGCGACCTCGGTGCTCACCAGCGGAAGCTCGATGGGGGTCCCGTCACTGGTTGCCGCGAACCCGATCCCGGTCACGGTGAAGGACGTGCGCGGCGTGACGCTCGTCGGTGTGCCCGAGAGGGTTCCGTTGGTCTGGTCGAAGAGCAACCCCTCGGGGAGTTCGGGAGCGATGCGAAAGGCCGAGACGCTCCCCACCAGGACCGGTGTGGCCGGCCCGAACTCGATGGTGCGCAGGGCGTCGAAGCTCGCTGGTGAATAGGTCAGGCTGCGGCTCGGCGGCGGGTCACCGCCATTGTTGTCGTCTCCACCTGTGAACAGGAAACAACCGGAGAGACCAGGGGCCAGGAGCAGCAGGAAAGGGAGCGTTCGCGCGTCGCGAAGTGCAAACATGATGTGGCCTCGAGGGGGTCGATCAGGGACTTCGAGGGAACGCAGCGCGCATCCCCTCCACGGGCCGGGCTCCCAATCGGAGCTCGACCGACCTGTCCCCCACCGCAGAGGAGGTCGCAGCGCAACGCCCTTTCTGGCGTCGCTCGCCCGATTCCTGCACTTCGCACCGAACGCGGTTTTTCCGAAGAACTCCCGAGTCCCAGACGACAGCCACGGCAATCGCGGCGCGAGGTCCTGGTCAAGCGACGCGGAAGACCTGTCCCGTGCGCCGGCCTTCGACGCTCTTGGCATAGGCCAGCGCCGCTCGCGCGGCCGGCACCGGCTCGAAGCCACGGAAGTAGGGAGCGTACGCCTCGAGGGCCTCGGTGATCACCCCGGGGCTGACGACGTTCACGCGCAGCCCACGCTCGAGTTCGATGGAGGCCGCCAGCGCGAAGGCGTTGAGCGCACCGTTGACCATCGAGGCGGACGTGCCCTCGACGATGGGGTCACGGTCGAGCACCCCGCCGGTCAGGGTGAACGAGCCGCCTGCATTGACGCACTGCCGCCCGAGGAGCACCAGGTTGACCTGCCCCATGAGCTTGTCGCGCAGCCCGACGTCGAAGTCGGTGACCGTCATCTGGGCCAGCGGCTTGAACGTCACGCTGCCCGCGGCACAGACCACGGCATCGAGGCTGCCGACCTCCGCGTAGGCCGCTCGGATCGAGTCGGCATCCGTGAGGTCGAGCCTCACATCGCCGGAGCTGCGCCCGGCCGTGACGAGCTCGTGGCGCCCAGCGAGCTCCTCCGCGACCGCACGTCCGATGACTCCCGTGGCACCGATCAGCAGTACTTTCATCGGTGGAGTGTCACGCCTCGGTCGACGCTTGTCGAGCTGTCCGTGACCCCGGCGGCGCCGCTACACTGGCCCACGTTGCCCTGCCTGCAGCTGCGCTGGCCCGATCGGGGAGCCGAACGATGAGCACGAAGCGTGTCAGACGAGTCCCGAACGACCCCTCCGCCCGAGTCGAGGACGAACGACTCGGCGCGCGGCTCGACCGCCGCCAGCTGCTCGCTGCCGGAGGCGCCCTGCTCTCCTCGTGTGCAGCGCGCGGCCCCCTCGAGCATGGGCGGCCGCCCCGACTGGACCGGCTGCTCGAGGCGCACGCGGACACCCTGCCCGAGCGTGCGGGCGCGGGAGCCAATCATTACCCGATGGCCGCCGAAGCCCTCGAGGCCCT
>JAJFFA010000217.1 GCA_021776885.1 Planctomycetota bacterium | reverse complement strand
TCGATCGGCCACCAGCAGCCCCCGAGGGCGGCCAGCACGTTGGTCGAGAGGATGCCGATGCCCACGGCCTGCCCCTCGCTGCGCGCCAGGTTGCCGAGCACCATCGCCGCCGAAGCGGCGAAGGCGGCCCAGGCGCCGAGGATCACGAGGACCATCGCCAGGTCCGGACCCCAGGCCATGTCGAAGACGACGCTGCCCATCAGGAGCATCCAGGAGATCTGGATGCCGCCCATGGCGAGCTTGCCGCCCCACTTGCCCAGGACCACGTCGCGGCGCTCGATAGGGGTCGATGCCAGGCGTCGCAGCAGGCCCTGGTTGCGCTCGATCACCAGGAGCGTCGCGCCGCTGGCGAGGACCACGATCAGGGTGAACATCACCAGGATGCCGGGCACCGTCTGCTCCGAGCCCGAGGGGATCGTCTGGCGCTTGCCCGCCGGCTTGACCGTCAGGGACAGCTGGCGCGGCATGGCCGCCAGCTCTTCGAAGGCGGCCGCGTCGGGGGGCGTGCCGCTGGCCGCGCCGACCACGAGGTCGGCGAGCACCGAGTAGACGGCGCGCGAGAGGCGGAAGGAGTCGTAGTCCCCGGAGAGGCTGGCCTCCTCACGCGAGAAGGCGAGCTCGACCTCCTCGCCGGCCAGCACGCGCCGGGTCATGCCCGCGGGCAGGCTCAGGTGGCGGTCGATGTCGGGCAGCTCGCCCTCGACGGCGTCGCGGCGGACGACGTCGTAGCCGCCCTGGTCCGCGCGCCTCAGCACTTCGTCGGCCAGGAAGCCCGCGTCCCCGGCGACCTCGGCCAGGAGCTTCTGGCGCGCGTTCGAGGAGCCCCCGGCGCCGCCCATCACGGTGCCGAAGAACCAGGCGAAGACGATCGGCATGACGAACAGCCAGATCAGGGTCTCGCGCTCGCGCAGCATGTACTGCACGTCCTTGAGGGCGATGAAGCGGGCGTCCCTGAACATCATGCTTGCAGGAAGGAGCGCGACAGCCGCGCATGGGTGACGAGGAACAGGAGCGCGCCGATGGCGAGCTGCACGACGATCGCGCCGCCGAAGGCCAGGCCCGTGCGGCCGTAGAGCAGCACCTCCTTGAGCTGGATCATGGCCCAGCCGTTCGGGGTCCAGCTGCCGATGGCGGCCATGCCGTCGGGAAGGGCCTCGAGGGGCAGGAAACCGCCGCCGATCATCAAGAGCGGGAACAGGGCCACGTTGGTCAGGATCGAGCCCGCGCGACGGGTCGAGGCCAGGGACTGCATCGTCAGCAAGAGGAGCTGCAGGACGAGTCCGGAGAGGGCGGCCCACAGGACGCAGGCGGGCAGGCGCGACAGGGGCAGGCCGTGCCAGCTGCAGCCGACGAACAGGCCCACGGCCGTGACCCCCGCAAAGACGACGGCCCCGGCGCCGAGCTTGCCCAGCAGGAACTGCGCGAAGGGCGCGGGGGCGATCGCGGCGCGGCGCAGGGTGCCCTGCTCGCGCTCGACCCAGAGGTCCTCGGAGAGGCCCTGGGCCACGAAGAAGAGCGCCATGAAGAGCACGCTGGGCAGGAGCAGGATGCCGAAGGTCCACTCGAGGTCGTCCTGCTCGTCTTCGACGCTACGGGTCGTGCTGGCCAGGCTCAGGACGGGTGGGAAGAGCGTGCCCTGGAGGCGCTCGATCGAGTCGCGGATCGCGACGCTGATGCGCGCGACCTCGGCGCTGCTCGGCCCCGCTTCCGCATCCATGCCCTGGGTCAGGTCACGCAGCTGGTCGCCGAACACGCGGTGCACGTAGAAGGCCGCCTCGCTCAGCATCGAGAGGCTCTCCTCGAGGATGCCGGGCAGGATGCGCTGGGCCGGGTTGGTGATCAGCTCCAGGGCCGTGGGCGTCTCCGCCAGGAGCGCCGCTCCGAAGCCGGCCGGGATCACCAGCTGCGCGCTGACGTCGCCGGCGTCGACCCGCGCCCGGCCGGGCTCGAGCTCGAGCTGCTCGACCTCGACCATCTCGGCCAGGGGGCCCTGGCCGAAGGCGCCCACCAGAAAGCCCGAGAGCAGCGAGTCGTCGAGGTCCGTGACGACCAGCTGTGCCGTCGGGCTCGAGCCGCCCCCGCCGCTGGAGACGAGGGTCATCAGGCCGCCCAGGACGATCGGGATCCCGACCCAGGTCAGCAGCGCGATGGGATCCTTGGCGATGCGCGCCAGGTCCTTCTTCGCGGCCGCAGCGAAGTAGCGCATCACTCGCGCAGCTCCTTGCCGGTCAGCTTGATGAACAGGCTCTCGAGGTTGGGCTGGGTCAGGGTGGTCTCGCGCACCTCGGCGCCGGCCTGGGCCATGGCGGCGAAGAGCGCCGGCAGCTTGGTCGAGGCGGCCTCGACCGCCAGGCGCACGTTCTCCTCGTCCAGGGCCGCGATCTCGACCCCGGCCATGCCCACCAGCGCCGTCCGCACCGCGTCGGGGTCGAAGCGCCCGCCGAGGCGCAGCACGTCCATCTCGCCCAGGATGCCGCGCAGCTCGGGCAGGGTGCCCTGGGCGATGATGCGCCCGTGGTCGATGATGGCGAGCTCGTCGCAGAGCGTCTCGGCCTCTTCCATGTAGTGGGTGGTGTAGAGCACACAGGTCCCCGCCTCGACCTGCTCGCGCACCAGGTCCAGGATGCGCACCCGCGACTGGGGGTCGACCCCGACGGTGGGTTCGTCGAGCAAGAGCACCTTGGGGCGATGCACCACCGCGCAGCCGAAGTTGAGCCGGCGCTTCATGCCGCCGCTGAACTTCTTGATGGGCTCCTTGGCGCGGTCGGCGAGGCCCATGCTCTCCAGCACCTCCGTCACGCGTCGCGCGCGTTCCGGTCCGCGCAGCCCATAGGCGCTGGCCCAGAAGGCCAGGTTCTCGCGGGCGGACAGGTCCTCGTAGAGGGCCAGCTCCTGGGGCACGACCCCCAGGCTGGCCCGGGCCGCGCGGCCGTCGCTGGCGACGTCGTGGCCGAGGACGCGCACGCGCCCCGCGCTGGGCGTGATCAGGCCCGAGACGCAGCCGATGGTGGTCGACTTGCCCGCCCCGTTGGGGCCCAGGAGTCCGAAGATCCGCCCCGGTTCGGCGCGCAGCTGGATGTTGTCGACGGCGACCAGGTCGCCGTAGCGTTTCTCGAGACCTTCGATTTCGATCAAGGCGTGCTGGGGATTCGGTGCCGTGGGGACGGGGGTGAGTGGATCCAAGGGCGCGATCCCTGTGCCGAATCGCCGAAGAATCGTCCGATCCCCCTTCGGACGGGGAGCCCGGCGGACGGTGAGCCCGGGCGATCCTGGGTGCCGTTGCGGCACGGGCTCATGAATTGTCCGGGCTAGGCTACAATGCGGACTTGGCTCCGGGCGAGCGCGTGCTCCCCGGGCCCCCCCAGCACTCCTTTCACCGCTCAGCAGCATGCTCTTCCAACGACCGCTCCAATTCCTCGCCGGCTTCCTCCTGTGCACGCCCGCGGCCCTGGCCGGGACCGTGATCTACGCCGACGCAGGCCTGACCACCGGGCTGAACGACGGCTCGAGCTGGGACAACGCTTTCCAGGGCAGCCTGGGGTTGCGCGACGCCCTGGCCGTCGCCGTCGCCGGCGACGACGTCTATGTGGCCCAGGGCACCTACCTGCCCAACGACAACGCCATGCGCGGTGTGTCGTTCCGGCTGGAGACGGACATCGGCATCTACGGCTCGTTCCTGGGCGGCGAGTCCGGTCCGGCCGAACGCCCGCCCTTCGGCACGGCCGACAGCATCCTGTCCGCGGACCTGAACGGCGACGACGGCGGCGGCGGCCTCGGGGACAACTCCTATCACCTGCTGCGCGCGACGGGCGTCTCCGCGACCGCCTTGATCGACGGCTTCGTGATCACCGGCGGCAACTCGAACGCGGGCGGCAACAACGACCGCGGTGGCGGGATCTTGTGCCTCTCGGGCGCCAACCCGACCGTGCGCAACTGCCGCTTCATCGGCAACCGCTGCACCTTCGGTGGCGGCGCGGGCTACGTGAACGGCTCGGCGCCCGCGTTCCTCGACTGCACCTTCGAGAACAACACCGGTGGCAGCTTCGGCGGCGCCTTCGACATCGCCGGCGCGGGCGCGATCCGCTTCGAGCGCTGCTACTTCAGCGGCAACACGGCCTCGCGCGCCGGCGCCCTCGAGATCTTCCAGACCACCGGCGCCCTGATCAGCGACTCCGTCTTCTGGAACAACACGGCCACCGGGAACAGCGGCGGCGGCGGCCTGTGGATGGGCTCGGGCGGCAGCACCACGATCGTCGGCAGCACGGTGGTGGGCAACAACGCCCCGGCGCAGGCCGGCGCGGGCCTGCGCAACCAGGGCTCGACGGTCACGGCGGCCAACTGCATCTTCTACGACAACTCCGGCCCGGGGGGCGCCCAGGGCGCTACGAACCAGGTCAACGGGACTGTGGGCGTGACCTACTCGATCGTCGAGGGCGGCCTGGCCGGTACCGGCAACCTGTCGGCGGACCCCCAGTTCGCCGACGCGGGCAGCGGTGACTTCCGCCTCGGCGCGGCTTCGCCGGGCATCGACGCGGGCAACAACAACGCCGTCCCTGCGGGCATCACCAGCGACTTCACGGGCGCGCCGCGCTTCGTCGATGTGGCCGCGGTGGCGGACACCGGGAACGGCGTCGCTCCCCTGGTCGACATCGGTGCCCACGAGCTGGCGGACGGCGTCGGCGACGTGTTCTGCAGCGGCAACACGGGCTGCCCCTGCGGCAACGACGGCGCCCTCGGGGCCGGTTGCCTCAACTCGACCGGCGTGGGCGCCAGCTTGAGCGGCGCCGGCAGCGCCAGCGCCATGGCCGACGACCTGGTCTTCAGCGGCGCCGACCTGGGCGCGAACAAGGCCGCCCTGCTCTTCGCCGGCACGACCCAGGCGGGCGGCGGCGCGGGCAACCCCTTCGGCGACGGCCTGCGCTGCGCCCAGGGCACCACGCGGCGCCTCGGCGTGCGCGTCTCGGACGCGGCGGGCGTGGCCCAGTGGGGCCCGGGGCTGGCGGCCATCGGTGGCTTCGGCCCGGGCGACACGCGTCACTTCCAGCTCTGGTACCGCGACCCGATGGGCGGCCCGTGCATGAGTGGCTTCAACCTCTCGAACGGGCTCAGCGTCCAGTTCCAGTAGTCGCCGCAAGAGCCGCGCGGATGCTGTCGACGACGTCATCCGTGCGGCTGAACAGGATCTGGTGCCCCGCCCGCGGGAGGGGCAAGAGCCGCGTCTGCGGCGCGTCGCGCTTCAGGGCGTAGGCCTGGCCGAGGGGCGGCGCGATCGGGTCCTCTTCGCCGAAGAGGACAGTGATCGGCAGGGAGAGGGCGTAGTAGCGCCGTGACTGCGCCGCGAGGGCCGCGTCCAGGTGGCGCAGGTCGGCCGTGTTCGCGGCGAAGCGCCGGGGGGTCACCGCCAGGGGCAGGGGCGAGCGCTCGAAGGACGCCGGCACCGGCTCGGGGGCGAAGACCCGCGCCACGCCGAGCGGCGCGAGGAAGTGCGCCGCGAGCGGCAGCAACGTGTGCGACATGAGGGGCCCGAAGAGGGGCACCGCCGGCACGTAGTACACCGGATCCGGGCGGCGGTGCAGGGCGTGGGTGACGGGGGAGAGCAGCACCAGGCCGCGTGCGCGCTCGGGGTACTCGAGGGCGAAGGCGAGGGCCAGGGCGCCGCCCCAGGAGAAGCCCACGATCAGGGGGCGCTCGATCTCGAGGGCCGCGAGGGTGCGGGCCAGCCAGTGGGCCTGGGCCACGGGGGTGGAGGGGCCGTCGCCGCGCTCGCTCCAGCCGTGGCCCGGTCGGTCGAGGGCGACCAGGCGTCCCTCGGGCGCGAGGGCGTCGAAGACGGTGGCGTCGAAGTCGTCGAGTCCACCGTAGGCGCCGTGCAGGAACACGATGGGGGTGCCTTCGCCGCGCTCGAGCACATGCACCAAGGACCCGTCCACCTCGACGAAGCGGCCGAGGGGCGGGTACAGGCGTTCGCGCTTGCCGACCTGGGCACAGGCCGTGAGGAGCAGCAGCGCAGCGGAGAACCAGAGTCGAGCCAAGGGCGACGCTTCGCGGTTTCGTGGACGGGGAGCGGCGACAGCCTACACTGTGGCGATGCTACGCCTCCTGCGTACCCTCGCCCGTCGTCTGACCCAGAAGCAGGCCCCCATGCTCGAGATCGGAACCCCCGCCCCCGCCTTCGAGGCCGTCGATCAGGACGGCAACACGCTGCGTTCGACCGAGCTGGTCGGCAAGCGCTACGTCCTCTGGTTCTATCCGAAGGCCGATACCCCCGGGTGAACACTCCAGGGCTGCGGGTTCCGTGATCGAATCCGCGACTTCGAGGCTCAGGGCATCGAGATCCTGGGCGTTTCCTTCGACCCTCCGGCCGACAACAAGGCCTTCGCGCAGAAGTTCGACTTCACCTTCCGCTTGCTCTCGGACGAGAGCCGCGCGATGGGCCTCGCCTTCCACGCCGCGGAGAAAGCCGACGACGCCTACGCCCGCCGCTACACCTACGTCGTCAGCGCGGACGGCAAGATCGAACAGGCCATCGACACCAAGGACCCCGGCGCCCAAGCCGCCACCCTGCTGTCCTAAGCCGGCTTTGGCTCACGGGCACAGCAACGTCCACAGCCCGTTCGACGTGTTGAAGCCGTCCGGCCCGCCCGTCGGGTCGCGGTACAGGAACTGGAACGCGCGGAAGGAGCCGGGCGCGGTGGCGCCGGCGCCGCTCGAGAAGGGCGGCTGGTCCAGGCGCAGGGGGAGGCGCGCCAGCCCGCCCGCGTCCGCCTGACGCGGCGGGTGGATGCGGAACAGGGGGTTGCGGACGCAGCGGAAGCCGTCCCCCAGGGTCTGCCGCTCGAAGCGCGACTGGCCGAAGAAGAAGACGCCGAAGGCGTCGGGCGGCAGACCCTGGACCACCAGCTCCAGGTCGTTCGCGGCGATCGACGTGCTACCCGTGGAGGACAGGATCGCACCCGCGCCGACCGAGTTGGGCGCGGTCTGGCAGTAGGCCTCGACGCCCTGGCAGCCCAGCACGCGATCGACGTGGTCGAGGGTCGTGCGCAGGGTCTCCTCGAGTGCCAGGCGCGCCGTCCCCGTCGCCAGCTCGCTGCCCACGTGCACGTGACCCGCGGCGACGCACCAGTCGGCCAGGGCGGGGTCGGGATGCAGGCTCTGGTACCAGACCCCGAGGAACGCGGCGTATTCGGACAGGAAGCCGCCACCGTCCTGGGTGTAGCAGATCGCCGGGTCGGTCATCGACACCGCCGCGGCCACGCGCTCGACGATCTCCTGCACCGGCAGGACCGAGGCGCGCAGGTGCCCCGCCGGCCGGCTCGCGTCCGGCGGGCTGGGCGTGGGCTGGACCGGCGCGCTGAAGTCGGGGAACCAGTTCGAGCGGTTGAACTGGTTCATCTCCAGCTCCCAGCTGCGGTCGGGGAAGCCGCGGCTGGTCGTGATCACGGCGATCGGAGCCAGGCCGTCCGCGAAGCGGAAGAAGTCCGCCAGGGTGTCCTGGTAGTCGACCTCCATGTCGCCCATGCCCTGACCGCAGTTCGTGCAGTTCGGGTTCGAGAACTCCGGGAAGATGGCGACCACGTCGTAGCCGCGGCCCTCCCAGTCCGCTCCGGCCCAGCCCGCCGGGTTCTTGGCCGGATCGGGGCTGAAGTGGCGGATCATCTCGTTCGTCGGTGGCCAGTACCCGGTCAGCAGCACCATCGGCCGCGCCCCGGCCCGCTGCGCCTCGGCGCGCGGGCTCGCGACACCGCTGCCGGCGAGGGCCGCGCGTGCGCTGGCGCGCACGGGCCCAGCCTGTCGCGGCGCCCGCTGAGCGGAGGCCGTGCCGGCGATCAGGGCGGCGCAGAGGGGCAGGAGGGCGGAGGTTC
>JAJFFA010000216.1 GCA_021776885.1 Planctomycetota bacterium | reverse complement strand
CTCGGGAGTCTCGATCGGGCAGAGCCGGCCATAGTGGGACAGATGCACGTCGCGCACATCGAAGCCGGCACGCTTCCGGTTGAGTCCACCAGGGCCCAACGCGGAGAGGCGTCGCTCGTGAGTGAGCTGGCTCAACGGGTTGGTCTGGTCGACCACTTGGCTGAGCTCGCCCCGGCCGAAGAAGTAGTCGACGGCGCTCGAGAACGTCTTCGAGTTGATGAGGTTGCGCGGTGAAACCGTCTCCGGATTCTCCAGGTTCATGCGCTCCTGGGCGGTACGACGCAACTTGAGCAGGCCCTTGCGGAACTCCTCACTCGCCAACTCGGCGATCGTGCGCACGCGCCGATTGCCCAGGTTGTCGATGTCGTCGATCTCGCCCTTGCCTTCGCGCAAATCGATCAGGTACTTGATCGAGTTGAGAATGTCGGCCGGCTGCAGAACCTGGATCTCCTCGGGGATGTCCTGCTTGTACTTGCGATTCAACCGGAAGCGCCCGACGCGACCCAGCCTGTACCGCTGGGCGTCGAAGAACTTGTCGTGGAAGAGCTCGCGAGCCTTTTCGAGCTGGGGCGGGTTGCCCGGGCGCAGGCGGCCGTAGATCTTGAGCAGCGCGTCCTCGTGGGTCTTGACCGTCGGGTCCTCGTGCAGCGAGTTGATGATCAGCATGTCCAGGTCCTGGACATCCGCATCGATCACCTCGACCTCGGACAGCTCGCCGGCCGCGATCTCCACCGCGGCGGTCTCGGGGATCGGCATGCCCGAGGGCACCAGCACTTCACCCGTCTTGAGGACGACGATGTCCCCCACGGCGATGCGGTCGGTGATGCCCTTGGCGAAGGCGTTCTCGGTCTTCGACTTGGTCTTCCTGACGACCTTGGTCGGGTAGAAGTGGCGCAGGAGCGCCTGGTCGTTGCCCAGCCCCTCGTCCAGCGCACGCAGGAACGTGATCGCCGAGAACTTGCCCGACTGGTCGATGCGGACCGACAGGGCTTCCTTCTTGGTGACGTTCAGCTCCACCCAGGAGCCGCGCTCCGGGATGATCCAGCAGGAATGCAGCTTGCGGTCGACGGTCGACGCGTCGATCAGGAAGTCGACACCGGGCGAGCGGTGCAGCTGGCTGACGATGACGCGCTCCGAGCCGTTGATGATGAACTCACCCCCGCCGCGCATGATCGGGATCTCGCCCAGGTAGACCTCCTCCTCGATCGGCTCGGGCTTGACCAGCCGCAGGCGCACCTTGAACGGGTACCCGAAGGTCATGCGCAGCTTGCGGCACTCGTCGATCGTGTAGCGCGGGCGCCCGAGCTCGTAGCCGACGTACTCGAGGCACATCGTCTTGTCGTACGAGTAGATTGGGAAGACCTCACGCAGCAGCGACTCGAGGCCCTGACCCTCGCGGTTCGACGCCGGGACGGTGGGCGCCAGGAACTGCTCGTAGGCCCGGGTCTGGATCTCGACCAGGTTGGGCAGGGGGATCACCTCGGTGACGCGCCCGTACGTTCGGACTTCGCTCTCGTGGTCGACCATCCGGCCGGTCTTCGTCGATTGGGTCATGACCTTTGATCTCGCTGGCTGTCGGGGGCCCCGCGCGGGGGGAGCTGCTGCCGGGACTGCGGCGGGCTCCGGATCGGGCGAAGTTGGGGGGGTCAGCGTGTCGCCGCAGGGTTCTGCGACGGCGCGCCGGGGGTGGGGCTCACTGGACGGGGAAAAGAACGGCGGGGTCCCGCGGGGCGGCGCAACCCAAGCCCTGACCCGGGACCGCAGACGCGAGGGCGTCGAGCGGAGCCGAGGAACGCGAGCTCGGAGAGGGCGGGACGGATCGGGGGCAAGCTGGCGGCGACGACTCCGGGTGGAGCGGTCGGGATCGGGCAGGATTCAGTGGCTGAGCGATACAAACGCGAAGGGCGGAGCCGCCTGCGCGGCTCCGCTCGGCCCGGAACAGGGCTCCGGGATACGGGCTCCGAGTGGGAGCTGCGAAGCCCTCCCCTCCTGCAACGGACACAGGGCCCCGAACCCCAAGCAGGGTTCGAGGGCCTTCGGGCGGCCGATGAGAGGCGGGCGTTCGCGGCGAATCAAAGGGTGGAGCGAAACGGGTCAGTCGATCTTGACCGTCGCGCCCGCGCCTTCGAGTTGCCCCTTGATGGTCTCGGCTTCTTCCTTGGACACGCCCTCCTTGACGGCCTTCGGCGCGCTGTCCACGACCTCCTTGGCCTCCTTGAGGCCCAGGCCGGTGATCGCACGCACCTCTTTGATGACCTGGATCTTCTTGTCGCCAACGCTCTCGAGGATGACGGCGAAGGCAGTCTGCTCTTCGGCAGCTTCGGCGCCGCCCGCGGGGGCCGCCGCAACGGCGGCGGGTGCCGCAGCGCTGACGCCCCACTTGTCCTCGAGGTGCTTCACGAGCTTGGAGGCCTGAAGCAGGGTGAGGCCATCCAGCTGATTGGCAATGGTTTGGAGCTCCTGCTCGAGCTCAACGGTTTGGGTCTCTTCGGACATCTATGGAACTCCTGGGAGGGTCGGTTTTCGAGGGTGAATCGGGTTTTTCGTTC
>JAJFFA010000215.1 GCA_021776885.1 Planctomycetota bacterium | reverse complement strand
AGGATGACGGTGGTGTTCCAGTCGGGACGTCCCTGCTCCACAGCGTCCAGCAGGGTCTCGACGCGCTCCGCGCCGTCCTCCCCCCCCCCGACCGTGACCAGCACCCGCGGCCTCAGATTGGGCATGGGACGCAGGCGCGCGCCACTCGCCTCGCGCACTACGTAGCCGGTGAAGCGCAGGCGCGAACCCAGCTCGGGGGGCACCGGGTACTCGACCCGCGGGTCGTAGACCTCGGGCGAGCCGTAGACGCAGACCGCGTCGTAGGCGTCGCGCAGGGCGGCGCGGACCCGCGGCTCACCCCACTCGCGCGCCACCGCGGCCGGCTCGTCGATGATGTCGCGAACCCCGAGGACGCAGCGCGTCCCCATGGACTTCGCCCTGCGCAGGACCGGCTCGAGCTCCCCCGCCAGGCCGAGGACCTTGTGGTCGACGAGCAAGAGGTCGGGACGGAAGGAGCGCGTCAGCTCGAGCAGCAGGCGGCTGCGCAACTTGATAAGGGACTGCAGCCCCCCGCCCATGCGCCGGGCCACGTAGGAGCCGCCCTCGTCCTTGCCCGCGGAGGGGATCTTCACGATCTCCACCCCCGGCGGCGTCTGGAAGTGGGTCGCGCAAGGCGAACCCGTGACGAGGACCACGTCCGACGTGGGCAGTCGACGGCGCAGCTCCGTGGCCAGGGTGAGGGAGCGCCGCAGGTGCCCGAGCCCGAACGAGTCGTGGCTGTAGAGCAGGATCCGAGGGGTTTTTTGGGAGGTCGACATGGGGGGGCAGGACGGCTTCTTCCGAGGTCAAGCCGGCGACAAGAGCAAGGCTCATGCCCCTCCGCCCGAGAATCAGAATTCATTGCCCCAGTGGGTCAGGAGGGCCCTGCGGAGCGCGGTCCTCCGTCCGGGCGTCCATGTATCGGACCGACTGTCCGATCCTTGGACGCCCCCTGGGCCAGCAAGGACAGGACGGCCCTTCCAGCGAGGGCTGGAGTCGCGGCATGGGGTTTGCCCAGTCCAGGGCGATGCCCCTGCGCCCCCCGCCGCTCCTGATCCTCGCCCTCGGCCTCGCCTGTGCCTCCGGCTGCGGCCGGCTGACGGCCCCGGGCGGGAACGGGCCGGCGGCACCGCCGACCCTCGACCTGGGCCTCAGCGCGCACCCCAGCGCCGCCCTGGTCAGCGTAGTGCCCGAGGCCGGCCGGGTCGCCGCGACCTGGCGCGTCGCTGGCTTCGACCCGGGGACCGAGCCGCAGCTCGCCCTCTTCGTGGGAACCGACGCGGCGACCCTCTTCGCCACCCCACCGATCGACCTCGACGTCACCGCCCGCGGGCACATCGCCGACGGCCTGGCCCCGGACCAGCTCTACTTCGTCGGCCTCGCGCTGGACACGGGGGGCGCTCACGAGCCCCTGCCCCCGGTACTGCGCGCGCGCACCGGCGATCCGATCTATGCGGACCCCGCCTCGACGGCGGCCACACCGACCGGCGACGATCCGAACAGCGCCTTCCCGACCCTGGCGGCCGCCCTGCTGCGCGCCCTCGACATCGGTGGTGGCAACGTGTTCCTGGCGGGGGCGGACTTCGGAGGCCTGGCGCTCGAGGTTCCCGAGGAGGCCCACGTCTACGGAGGCTTCGCACCCGGCTTCGTCCTCGAGGAGCGCGATCCGGGTGCCCACCCCACCCTGCTGCGAGGCAGCGGAAGCGCCAACGTGCTGACCATCGACTCCACGCTGGACGCCGTGGTGCTCGACGGTCTCTTCATCGACGGCGCCGGCAGCGCCTCGGCCGGGGTCGAGGTGGTACGCGGACGGGCGGAGCTACGCTCCCTGTCGGTCCGCGCCTGCCGCCGCGGCATCAAGCTTCAGGGCCCTCAGACCGGCACGCCGCCCCTGGTGCGGGTCAGTGGCGGCGCGTTCTTCTCGAACGACCTGCAGGGCATCTCCCTCGAGGGCGTCTACTCGCTGGAGGTGCAGAGCTGCGTACTCTCCGCCAACGGCCAGGAGGGGCTCGATGCGAACGATCTGATCGCCCCCACCGCCGGCGACGTACACATCTCCGTGCGCGACAGCCGCTTCGTCGGCAACGCCGCCGAGGGCCTCGACATCGACCTCGCCGCAGGGCTCGGCTTCGACGTGGGCTACCGCATCGAGCTCGAGGACTGTGACTTCGAACGCAACCTCGAGTCCGGCGTGCGCATCGACATGGACTTCGAGGGAGCACCCGATCACCGCGCCGATCTCTCCCTGCTCGGCCTGCATACATCCGGCAACGGGGGCAGCGGGATCGATTTGGACCTGGATGCAGAGGGCACGGCCTTCGTGCACCGCTGCGTCAGCAGTGCGAACAGCGGGAACGGACTGAACGCGACCTCGGAGACCCGTGCCGGCCTGCTCCTGATCTCGTCCTCCGTCTTCATGGGGAACGCCGGCCGCGGCGTCAGCCTGAGCGAGGGCAACTGGGGCGGCATCGTGTCGCACTGCGTGCTCGCCGGAAACGACGGGGGCGGCATGGCCAGCCCCTTCGTCGGCTCGAGCAGCATCTCGAGCGTGGCCTACCTGCAACCCTCGCCCTGGAGCGGCACCCGCGTGCGCGCCGGGCTGATCACGAGCGAGACCCTGCCCTCCCCCTTCGAGCACGCCCCGACCGCCTTCGCGCGGGTCGTCGCCATCGACTCCGCCGGCGTCGAGCTGGCCACGACCCCGAGCTTCGGAGTCGGGACCCTGGTCGAGCTCGCGGACGACGGAACGCCGCGCAGCGCGACCTCCCTCTCCGGGCGTGACGTCGCCCTCGCTCCAGCGCCGTCTGCCCGTCCGCTTCCGACCAGCCTGGCGGCCTTCCCCGCAGCGCCCGAAGCCAACACCCGCGAGAGCTGGGCCCCCGGCGCCGGCTCTGCACTCGTCGGCGCCGGGTCGCCGCGCCCCGACGGCGCTCCGGTCGACGCGGGCCCCTTCGGAGCCCCGGCCGGAGGCGCCCCCGGCCAGCTCGAGCTCGGCTCGGCCGAACCCTTCCGTGCGGCCGGCCTCGAGCCGCCCCTGGGCCAAGCCTTCACGCCTTCGACGGACCTGCTCCTCGACTTCGCCGGGGGCGCCCCCGACCCGGCCAGCGTCCCTGTCTCGCTCCGGATCCTGCGCGGCGGCGGGGAGATCGGGGCGAGCGCGATGGTGGAAGGAGCACGCCTGCGGGTGCTCGCCCCTGCCGCCGGTTGGCAGGACGGGGATCTGGTAGAGGTGCACGGCAACCTGCGCTCCCTCGAGGGCCGCTGCCTGGCGTCAGCCATCGGGGTACCCGTGCGCGTGCCCTAGCGCTATTGCGCTAGCAGGCTTGCGGATATGGCCAGGGCTAGCCCTGGGCGAGACGTCTTTTTTCCGTACATTGAGGTGTACGCAAAATGGACATCACCGATCTAT
>JAJFFA010000214.1 GCA_021776885.1 Planctomycetota bacterium | reverse complement strand
TGCGCGGCGCGAAGGGCAGGGCCTCGCCCGCGAAGAAGATCAGGTTGAAGCGGTAGCCCTCGGGGTAGTGGCCGAGCCAGGTGACCAGCTGGCGCACGAGGACGTCGAAGCGGCTCTCCTCGCTCGCGCCGCCGGCGGGCTCGAGCATCGAGTAGCTGACGTCGAGCACCAGGGTCACCTGCGCGCTGCTGACGGTCAGTCCGTAGAACTCGGGGGCGCGGGTGCTGGCCGCGGCGCGGGCTTCACGCTCGCGGTCCCTGGCCGGGGCCTGCTCCAGGCTGGGCAGCGGGGCGGCGTGGCCAGCGCTCGTCCACCAGTGGGACCAGCGCGCGGAGGAGAGGCCGAAGTCATGCCCGGTCAGTCGCCGCAGCTGCTGGTAGGGGGCCCAGCGCAGGGACACGGGCTCGGCCCCCACGCGCTCGATCAGGAGCGGCAGGGCGCGCTTCTCGCGGCGCGCACCGAGGGCCGTGTAGACCTCGAATCGAACGGAGGGCTCGGGGTCCCGAGCCAGGACCAGCAGGGCCTCGTGGGCGATGGGGCCGGGGAGGCCTGCGAGGGCCATGGCCGCGGCCTGGCGCAGGGCGACGTCGGGGCTGGAGCGCAGGTCGAAGAGCTGCCGCGCGCTCGCCTCCGCGTCGGGCTCGAGCCGGGCCCGGGCTACGAGGGCGGCCCGGCGCAACTCGGCGTAGGGGGCGTCGAGCAAGGGCGCCAGGGCCGCGGGCTCGCGCAGGTGCCCGGCCTCGACCAGGGCAGCGAGGGCGGCGGCGGCGACTCGGCCGCGTCCGGTCGCGGGGGCGAAGCCGGGGCCGTCGACGCCGGGCGCGGTGAGGCCGGCGAAGGTCGCGGCCTCGAGGGCGGTCCTGGCTGCGGGCGTCGGACGGGCGGCCAGGGACTCGACCAGGGCCAGTTCGACCTCGACCTGGCTCCACGCCAGGCTGCCGGACTCGAGGCGGCGCAGCATGTGGGCCAGCTGGGCGGGGCTCCGGAAGGCGTCCAGGGCGTGGACCGCGTCGGCCCGCGCGCCGCTGTCGGGCACGCGGAACTGGGTCAGCAGGAGCTCCAGCGCGGCGCTCCCCTGGGCCTCGTCCTCGTCGCTGGCGCGCGCGCGCAGGGACCCCAGCAGACCGCCGATGGCCCGCGCCCGCACGCGCGGGTCGTCGGCGCCGCGGGCCAGCTGCTCCAGGGTCTGCGCAGCGCCAGGCCCGAAGTGCGCCAGGCCCAGGGCCGCCGCGCGACGTCGCGCGGCCTCCTTGGAGCGCACCTCGCGCTCGAGGCGCCGCAGCGCGTCGGGGGCCAGGGGGCCGGAGCGGAAGCGCGCCAGGGCGACGCAGGCGGCGTCGAGGGCCGGGGGCTCGATCAGGTCCTCGATGGCGCGGGTCAAGGCGCGGTACGCCGGCTCGTCCCCCAGGCGTGCCAGGTCCTCGAAGAGGGCGAGGTCCACTCCGTCGCCCTCGGCCTCGATGCGCGCCACCAGGGTCGCGAGGGTCTCGTCGCCCGGGCCCAGGCCCGGCGCGTCGCCCGAACGGGCCAGGCCTCCCACCTGCAGCAGCGCCGGGGCGAGGAGGGCGAGGCAGATCCTGGCGCGGCGCATGGCAGAGCCTATCCCGTCCGTCGTGCGGGGCTACGGGGGTCGCGCCTTCGGTCCCGCCTCCGGAGTGGTATCCTGGGGCATTCGACTCCAAGGGATACCGCGATGAATACCGTTACCAACAAGACCAACAAGCCCATGAAGGTGCCCCTCCCGGGGGGCAAGGTGCTGCGCCTGGCCCCCGGCAAGAGCGCCCCGATCGTGCCCAAGGCGGCCGAGTTCAAGCCGCTCCTGGCCCTCGTCGAGGCGGGTGAGATCGAGCTCTCGGACTCCGCCCGCAGGGCCTCGGGGGGAGGCGCGGGCGGAAAGTCGATGCGCAGCAGCTCCGAGCGCCCCGGCGGCATCCGCCACTTCGGCGATCGGTGAGCGCGGCCTCCGCGCAGGGCCTGCGCGAGCTCCTCGGCGGGATCGACGTCTACCTCCTGGATCAAATCCAGCGCGGGCGCATCGGACCCGGAGCGCGGATCTTCGACGCGGGCTTCGGCAGCGGCCGCAACCTGGTCTGGTTCCTGCGCGCGGGGCACCCGGTGGCGGGCTGTGATGCGGACCCCCGGGTCCTGGCCGGCATGCGCGCCCTGGCCGCGGAGCTGGCGCCGGAGCTCGCGCGCGAGGCCTTCAGCACGCGTACCCTCGAGGACCTCGCGGGCATGCCCGGGGGGGGAGCCACCGCGGACGTCGTCGTCTGCAACGCGGTGCTGCACTTCGCCCGCGACGACGCGCAGTTCGACGCGATGCTGGACGGTGCCTGGAGCGTCCTGGCCCCCGGGGGGCTGTTCTTCGCGCGCTTGACCTCGTCCATCGGGATCGAGGAGCGCGTGCGTCCGCTCCAGGGCCGCTGGTGCGGCCTGCCGGACGGGAGCGAGCGCTACCTGGTCGACGAGGCCCTGCTCCTGCGCCACACCGCGCGCCTGGGCGCCGAGCTCCTCGATCCGATCAAGACGACCAACGTGCAGGGGCTGCGCTGCATGACGACCTGGGTTCTGCGCCGCGGGACCTGAGGACCCGGCTCAGGCGTCGACCTCGATGCGCACCAGGAGGGCACAGGTGTCCTGCGCTTCGCCGCAGAGCTCGAGCTCCTCGCCGCCGGCCAGCTCGCACACCCAGAGGCTGTCCTCGGCCTCCAGGGAGAAGGGCTGCTCCTCGGCCGTGAGGCGCGCGCGCAGGCGTCCGCTGGGGACGTACAGGAAGGCGTGTCCGCGATCGAGGGCAGTGCGCACGCGCCGTGCGCCCAGGCGCCAGGTCTCGACCTCGGCCCGCGCGCGCCCGCGGCCGAGCATCACGTTGAAGGCCTCGACCGGTCCCGCGGGCAGGGCGCCTGCGGTGGGCCAGTCGCCGGCGAAGCGGTAGGGCTCGAGGGGCCGCAGGCGCGCGCGCGGGGCGGCGTCGGAGTGAGTCAGTTCGAGGGCGTCGCCCCGGGCCACGACCAGGATGCGCTCCACGTCCGGCAGGGACGAGAAGGGCCCGGGCTGCTCGACCCGCGCGCGGGAGATGCGAAAATCGAGGCCGGCCGCCAGGCTGGCGCCCCGCGGCCAGAGCGCCAGCTCCTGGGTCAGACCCGCGCCGTTGAGCCAGGGCGTCCAGGGCAGGGCGGGGTCGTCGCCGGCCAGGAGTTCGATCTTCATCGGCGGCTCCGCGGTCCCGCAGGCCGCATGCACCTGCTAACCTGGTCTGCTTGGCGTCCCGCGCCCGAACCTCCCCGAACCCGACACCAAGCTCTCATCATGCTCTCCTATCGCTCCATCCTGATCACCGCCCTCTTCTCCGCCCCGGCCCTGGCCCAGACCCCCTGTGCCTGGCAGGTCGAGGGGGGCAACCTGATGATCGAGGTCGAGACCGAAGGCCCCGCCGGCTGGACCGTCGACACCCAGTACCCCGGCTTCGGGGGGACCTCGTTCTACCGCTGGGACGGCCCGGACTTCTTCAACAATCCCGGCAACGCGGTGCTGCGCTACGACATCGAGGTGCACGAGGCGGGGACGTACGAGCTGCGCCTGCACAACCGGCACCAGCACAACGACAGCACCGAGGAGAACGACTGCTGGACGCGCATGGACAATGGCTCGTGGGAGAAGACCTTCTCCAACGGGCCGGGCACGGTGAACAACTGGACCTGGGAGACGGAGTTCGAGCTACCCGGCTTTCCGGACGCCAGCTTCGACCTCTCCGTGGGGCGCCACGTGTTCGAGATCTCCGCGCGCTCCAACGGCTTCATGATCGACCGCATCAACTTCCACATCGGCGACCCGGCCGGGGCGGAGGACGTGAACACCCCGGTGGGGGACTGCGGGCTGAGCGCGAACTACTGCAGCTCGACCCCCAACTCGAGCGGCGGCGCCGCGCGGGTCGAGGCCCTGGGCAGCATCGAGATCGGTGACAACGCCCTGCAGCTGCTGGCGCGTCCCATCCCCTCCGGCACGTTCGGGCTGTTCTTCTTCGGCCCCAATGCGATCGACGTGCCCTTCGGCAACGGCCGGCGCTGCGTCGGCGGCACGACCCGCCGCCTGCGGGCGGTCCAGGCCCAGGGCTCATCCCTGCGCATCGACGTGAACCTGACGGCGGGCGCCGCAGCGGTGATCAACGCCGGTTCGAGCTGGAACTTCCAGGCCTGGTTCCGCGACACGCCCGCGGGCGGCGCGCGCTTCGACCTCTCCGACGGGATGCACGTCAACTTCCTGCCCTAGTCCTGGAATAAGCGCTGAGCTGCTCGAGATCGTTCGGGGGTGCGGTAGGCGTGGTCGTGCGAGGTGTTCCGCAAGCGGAGCCTGGCCGTAGTCTGGTGAGCATTGCGGGACGGCTCGAACGGCCGCGAATGCCGTGCCCCCGGGCGATCTCGAGTAGCTCAGCGCTTATTTCAGGCCTAGATTCCCTAGGTCCCCA
Organism: Planctomycetota bacterium; assembly: GCA_021776885.1. GTDB lineage: Bacteria > Planctomycetota > UBA1135 > UBA1135 > JAJFFA01. The sequence continues at coordinate 121 of JAJFFA010000214.1, read as the reverse complement.
CGAAGTTCACGGTTCGGTCGAGTTTCAGCTTGGCGCTGGGTCGCGGGGCGCAGCTGCTCTGGGGAGGGCAACGGCGTGGGGCTGGGCGGAAGAAGTCTGGCCGGGCTGGGGTGCCGCATGC
>JAJFFA010000213.1 GCA_021776885.1 Planctomycetota bacterium | reverse complement strand
GACGAGGGCGTGGCCCCGGGCAACTCGCGGCGCTTCGACTCGCGCCAGAACCCGGACGCCTCGCTGCGGCCGATGCTGACCCTGCGCTTCGAGCGCCGCCTGGGCACGAGCTTCTGCCCGGCCCAGCCCAACTCGACGGGCACGCCCGCTGTCCTGCAGGTCTTCGGCGACGAGGCCGTGGCCCTGAACGAACTGCGCCTGGAAGCCAGCGGCCTGCCCCCGGGGCAGAGCGGCCTGTTCTTCTTCGGGTCGACCCAGATCCAGGCCCCCTTCGGCGACGGCGTGCGCTGCGTCGGCGGCCGGACCCGGCGCCTGGGTCCGCCCTTCGCGTCGGCCAATGGCACTCTGACCCGCGTCGTGGACCTGACGGCGGCCCCGGCGGCGGGCCTGATCGTCCCGGGAGCCAGCGTGCACTTCCAGTGCTGGCACCGTGACCCGGCTGGCCCCGGCGGCAGCGGCTTCAACCTCTCGGACGCGGTCAGCGTCACGTTTCAGTGACGCCGGCCGGCTCCGCGCTGGCCGACGGGTGAGGCTCGCCGCGGCTCAGAAGGGCCAGAAGATCGGGATCAGGACGCTCGAGGCCAGGCACAGGAGCGCCGCCAGGAGTGACCCGGCACGCAGAAAGTCCGTGTAGCGGTAGCCACCCGGGCCGGTGACCATGGCGTTCGCCTGGTGCGCCACCGGGGACAGGAAGGCCAGGCTCGAGCCGACGACGACGGCCATGACGAAGGGGCGGTTTTCGACCCCCAGGTGCTGGGCCAGCTCCAGGGCCACCGGCGTCATGATCACCGCGGTGGAGATGTTGTTCAGGACCTGGGTCAGGAGCACGGTCGCGACCAGCAGCACCGACAGGACCACGTGGTTGCCGTAGCCCGATTCGCCCAGGAAGTGGAACCAGCCGGCGACGCTGGCGCCCAGGCCGTGCTGGTTGAAGGCGCGGCCCAGGGCCAACATGCCGCCCACCAGGGCGATCACGGGCCAGTCGATGATCTTCGGCACCTCCTCGGCGCGCACCACCTTCAGCAGCACCAGGGCCAGGGCCCCGCAGATGCCGAGCACCGACAGGTCGACCGAGGTGAAGGCCGCTCCGAGCAGCACCGCGCCCAGGAGCCCGATCGATAGCTGGGCTCCGCGCCCGAAGTGGGGGCGCTGGACCTCGTCGAGCACCAGGATCTCGCGCTCGCCCTTGGCGCGCTCGAAGTCGCGCACGTGGCCCTGCAAGAGCAGGGTGTCGCCGACCTCGAGCAGGGTGTCCTGGACGCGCTTGAGGCGTACGCGACCATGCTTGGCGAGGGCCATCGCGTTGAGGCCGGTGCGCGTGCGGAACTCGGCGCCGACCAGGGTGTTGCCGATCAGCATCGAACCGGCGGGGACGACGACCTCGACCAGGCGCACGTCGTCGGAGTAGAGCCGCGTGCCTCCGGCCTCGATCGAGCTGCGCTCCTTCAGCGGGAGCTCGAGCCCCAGGCGCAGGATGTCGTCGGGGGAGCCCTGCAGGATCATCGTGTCGTCGGCGCGGATGCGGTTGTACGGCCCGGGGGCCAGGACCGTGCCCTCGCCGCCGCCACGCACGATCCCGAGCACGTTGATGTTGTGGCGTGTGAAGACATCGACGTCGGCCACGGCGCGATTGATCAAGGTGCTCGAGGGCTCGACCAGCACCTCGGTCACGAACTTCGGCACCTGGTAGCGGTCCGTCAGGCTCTGGTCGATGGGCGAGCGCGGCAGCAGTAGCCGTCCGGGCCCGATCATGTAGAGGGTCGTCAGGCCGAGCAGGATCAGGCCCAGGTGGCTGAACTCGAACAGCCCGAAGGGCTCCGCGCCCTCCTCGCGCATGATCTGGTTGATCGTGATGTTGGTCGAGGTGGCGACCACCGTCACCAGCCCGCCGCACAGGCTGCCGAAGGCCATCGGCATCAGGAGCCGCGAGGCCGGCACCTTGTAGCGCCGCGCCAGGTTGGTGCAGACCGGCATCAGCGTGGCGACGACGCCCGTGTTCGAGAGCACCGACGAGAGCAAGCCGGCGGTGAGGGAGATCTTGAGCACCAGCCCGGTCTCGCCGCCCTCGCGGCCCGTCAAGAAGCGCCGGCTGATCAGCTCGGCCACGCCGGAGCGGGTGAAGGCGTGCCCGAAGACGTACATCGACCCGACCAGAACGATCGCGTCGGAAGAGAAGCCGGCGAAGGCTTCCTTGGGTTCCAGACAACCGCTCAGGGCCAACACTGCCACGACGAGGATCGCGATGACCTCGTAACGCAGCGCGTCGGTCACGAACAGGATCAGGCTCCCGGCCAGGGTGGCGAGGACGATGACGGCCGGGTCGACCATGGTTAGACCCATGAAAGATGGCAGCCGGCTTCTTCGGGCGCAAGGAATGGACTACAAACGCCGGTCCCCGCTCCCCCTCGTCTCCGGCATACAATCCACCCGTGGCCTTCTCACCGATCGATCCCGGCAGCCTGGCGTCCCGTGTGGGGGCCTGGCTCGACTCGACTGGACCCGAGTCGGATGTGGTCGTCTCGTGCCGCGTGCGCCTGGCGCGGAACCTCGAGGGCTTCCCCTTCGTGTCGCGCCTGGGCAGTGAAGGAGCGGTCGAGATCTGTGCGCGGCTCAAGGCCAGCCTGCTCGATGCCCGCATCGACGGGGAGACCTGGTGGGTGCCGATGGGGGAGGCGGACCCGGTCCTGCGCCTGCTCCTGCGCGAGCGCAACCTGATCAGCCGCGACCTCATGCCCTCGGGCGAAGGACGCGCCCTCGTCCCCGGCCGGGCCGTGGCCTTCGGGGAGTCCGAGACGGTCTCGGTGATGGTCAACGAGGAGGACCACCTGCGCCTGCAGGCCATGGCGGCGGGCTTCGACCCGGACCTCGCCTGGCAGCGGGCCCAGGTCCTCGACCGCTACCTCGAGACCCGCGTCGACTTCGCGCATACGCGCAGCCTGGGCTATCTGACGGGTTGCCCGACCAATGTCGGCACCGGCTTGCGCGCTTCGGTGATGCTGCACTTGCCCGGACTAGGGCTCGCGCGTTCCGAGCTCGAGAAGGTCTTCACCGCGGCCCAACGAACGGGTTTGGCCGTGCGCGGGCTCTACGGAGAAGGTTCGCGCGCCGCCGGCGACTTCTACCAGATCTCGAATCAGGTCACGCTCGGCCGCGACGAGGCGCAACTGATCCGCGAGCTACGCAACTTGGTTCCGGCGATCGTTCGTTTCGAGCGCACCGTGCGCAGTCGCTTGTTGGCCGAGCAGCGTTCGGCCTTGGCCGATCGCGTCAGTCACTCGTACGGCTTGTTGAAGACGGCGCGCGCGATGCCGACCGATGGGGCGCTGCATCACCTGTCGAACCTGCGCCTGGGCAGTTACCTGGGTCTGTGGTCGCAGAAGCCGATCGAAGATCTCAATCGCGTGCGCGTCCAGATTCAGAAGGGCCACGTCCAAGCCCTGTCCGCGGACGCGGACGAAGCCGACGGGTTGATCGATGCCACCGAGCGCGATCGACTGCGCGCTGCGTTCTTGCGCAAGACGCTGGGCTGACGCTTTCCGCCGGCCGGCCGCGAAACTTTTTCGCACGGCTCGGGTCAGGCGCCGCCGAATCGTCTCGATAGCGACGTCCAAACGCGCGTCGGCGCTCGGTTGCGGCCCGAAACGGCCGATAACCCGAGAGCCCTCCATGATTTGGCTCGTCCC
>JAJFFA010000212.1 GCA_021776885.1 Planctomycetota bacterium | reverse complement strand
CTTACGCGGCGTTCCGAACGCGGCGCCTGGCCTTTGTCTGGTGTGATTTGTGGGCCGCCTCCCACGGCCGCGAATGCCGCGCCCCCGGGCGATCTCGAGTAGCTCAGCGCTTATTTCAGGGCTAGCGCTAGCGCTAGCGCGTCCCGTTCCAACCGGGCGGCCCGGTCCAACGGGCTGCCCGGGAAGGGCTAGGTGACCAGTTCGCGCAGCGCGCGCGCCGTGGCGGGACCGTGGCCGGCGTAGTGGTTGTTGGCGTAAACGAAGGTCGTGCGCCCGCTGCCGAGGGAGGCGCGCAGCAGGTCCGCCCAGCGCTCGAGGGACTCGGTCTTGTCGAGCAGCGTCTGATCGAAGGTCTTGGTCAGGGCATCCGTCTCGCGCCGGTTGCCGATCAGGCGCGCGTAGCCGAAGTCCGCGGTGTGCGCGTCGAGGCGCTGGAGCACGTCGGCGGGGTGCGGCATGCGCGCCACCTCCGTCAGCACCAGGGCCACTCTGTGGCGACGCAGGACCCGGGTCAGGTCCTCGCGCAGGTAGTCGGCGTTGCGCACCTCGACCGCGTAGCGGAACGTGTCCGGCAGGCCGCCGAGGTAGGTGTCCAGGCGCTCCGCGAAGTCGACCACCGAGGGGCAGACCTCGCGCGCCAGGTACGGAAACTGGAGCACCAGCGGCCCGCATTTCGCCCCCATCAGGGACATGGCTTCCAGGAACGCGGCGGTGTCCGCCCTGGCCTGGTCCGAGACCATGATCTTGCGCCCGCTAGGGCGCGGTCCCTCCCCGGCGTGGACGATGGAGCGCGGGAACTTGGCGGCCAGGGTGAAGCCCTCGGGCAGCTTGCGCTCCCAGCCCCGCACCAGGTCCAGGGCCGGAACGGCGTAGTAGGTGTTGTCCGCCTCGACGGTATCGAAGTGCTCGGCGTAGAGGGTCAGGAAGTCCTTGGGCCGGGTGCCGGCCGGATAGAAGGGACCGACCCAGCCCTTGGTCGACCAGCTCGAAGTTCCGAAGTGCAGCACGCTCAGCCCCCCGCCGTCCGCTCGACCCACTCGACCCAGGCCTCTTCCAGCTCGCGCTCCGAGAGGCCCATCGCCTTCTTGAAGTGGGTCGAGCTGGACTGACCCGCCAGGGCTCCATGCACGTAGCGCTCGAAGCCATCGCGCAGCTCGCTCGGGCCGCGCCACAGGAAGTCGACCAGGCTGAAGGCCTGGGCGTACTTCAGGTTCGCGTCCGTCCCGAGGAAGTCGTCCGAGCGGAAGTTGAGCACGCGCTTGAGGCCGTAGGGATCGTCGGCCCGCGCGTGCAGCGCCAGGAGCTCCAGGCGACCGGGCGAGATCCAGCCCTCGTTCTCGTACCCCATGGCCAGCTCCAGCGCCTGGGCCAGGCCTTCGTCCAGCCAGCCCGGCAGGTCGCCGCGCTGTCCACGCCGGCCCGCGGCGGCGGCCCACAGGAGTTGATGGGTGACCTCGTGGGCCAGGGTGCGCCAGGGCAGGCCCGCCGAAGCGTCCAGGTACAGACGGTTGTCGGCCGGCGAGAAGTAGCCCTTGCGTCCCCCACCGGACTCGGGAAACGAAGCCGAGTCGGCGTGGATCCAGGCCTCCATCGGCTCGACCGCCTCGTGCAGTTCGAAGGCCTCGGCGTAGGTCTGGTGGAAGGTGAGGTAGACGCGCTCGAGGATCAGCGCCACGTCGAGGGCGCGCTCCAGCTCCACGTTCGTGCGCAGCCGGAAGTGGCTCGTGGGGACCTCCCAGGCCTCGCCCCAGTCGCGCGCCAGCTCACGCCGCTTGTCCATCGTCCACAGCCGCGCGCCGTGGGGTACGCGCCAGGCCGAGCCACTCTTGCGATGTCCCAGGGCCTCGTGCCCGGCCTCGCAGCTGGGATCGAGCAGCACCGCGCGCCAGTTCAGGATCGCCGCCTCGAAGGGCAGGCCGCGCTCCTCGAGCCGCTCGGCCAGGGCCAGGTGCCCGTCGCGGTCACCGCGGCCCAGCTCGTCGATCAGATCCAAGGCCCCCGGAAGCTCGCGGCGCAGGGCACGCACCTCTCTCAGATCGTCCTTCGGGTAGCTGCGCTCGCGCGAGCCCACCAGCAGGATCAGCTCGCTCTCGTCCTCGAAGACCACGCGGCCCTCGACCCGGCGGCCGTCCTTCAGCTCGATCCAGTCGAGGGGTTGCTCGACGTCCCCGGGCGGGGGCCCGGCCGTGGCCAGGACGAGTAGGGCGAGTAGGGCGAGTAGCGGCCCGGGAAGAGAACTCAGCATGGCCCCACGATAGCGTGGGGCGGGCCCAGGGGTCATGCCCCGGGCCCGCCCGCGTTGGATCCTTGGCGACGGCGTGCCCTCGGGCACACGGAGCCTGCTCTGCGGGCGCCTCAGCGGCGCTCGCGGCGGGCCTTGACGCCCGGGTCGTTCTCGATCACCGCCCGCAGCACGTCGGCCGTGAGCGGATCCTCGGGCAGGCTCGGGAAGCCTTGCCAGCGGACGACGCCGTCGGTGCTGACCACCAGGACGTGGGGAATGCCGGCGATGCGCAAGCTCTGGTTCATGCGGTTCTTCGGGTCCACTGCGACCGAGTAGTGCATCTCGGTCTTCTTCATGAACTTCTCGACCGTCTTGGCGTCCTCGTTGCTGATGCCGATGATCACCAGGTCGTCCTTGAACTCCTCCTGCAGCTCATTGAGCTCGGGGATCGACTTGCGGCAGGGCGAGCACCAGGTCGCCCAGAAGTCCAGCAAGAGGACCTTGCCCTCGCGCGACGGCTCCGCACTCAGCCAGCTCTCGACGGCGAAGGCCGGGGCCTT
>JAJFFA010000211.1 GCA_021776885.1 Planctomycetota bacterium | reverse complement strand
TCGACTCCGACAACGAGCGCAACCTGGCCTTCCACGCAGCGACCGCTGTGGCCTACGGGCTACCCCACGCCGAGGGGCTGCGGGCGGTGACCTGGTATCCGGCGCAGATCCTGGGGCTCGAGCAGGAGCTGGGCAGCCTGGCCGTGGGCAAGCGCGCCGACGTCGTGGTGACCCGGGGCGACCTCCTGGAGATCACCTCCGCGGTCGAGCACCTCTTCATCGACGGGGTCGAGGTCGACCCGGACGACGATCACCAAACCCGGCTCTACGAGCGCTACCGGGCGCGCCTGGAGAAGCTCCAGGCGTCGGGATTCTGAGCCGTCGGGCTCTTCAGCGCATGACGCCGAGGAGTACCGCGAACAGGGCCATCCAGAGGACGACACCCAGATTGCGCTCGATGCGACGGCGGTTGGGAGTCTGCGTAACGTTCATGTCGAGTTGGGGCCAGGCGTTCCGTGGGGGGTGTCCAGGTCCCTCGGGCTGCTTGTCTAGGGGACGAGACGGGCGCGGGTACGCCTGGGTTCGCCTATGGATGGAAAAATTAGAGATCCTTAACGTTGTTCGAGCCCGGCCCAGAAGCCGGTAGCTCAACGCCAGGAGGTCTCGGATTCCTTGATTTCCCCGGCACGGGCGGGTTTCCGCCGGATCGCTCGCTCGAACAGCCCCTAGAACCCCGGATTCAGGGTCGAGGTCGCATGGAAGTCAAACAAATCGAAGTCACCTGCCCCTGCTGCGAGACCCGTCTCGAGGTGGACGTGCGCAGCGCCAAGGTCATGCGCCACAGCCCGCCGCAGCAGCTCGACGAGACGGGCAAGCCGATCCTGGACGAGTCGCGCTGGGACGTGGCCAAGGAGCGCATCGCCGGGCGGCACGAGGTCGGCACCGACATCTTCGACGACGCCCTGCGCAAGGAGCAGAGTCGCGGGCGCGACCTCGACGACCTCTTCGACCGGGCCAAGCGCAAGCTCGAGGACCGGGGCAACGACGACGACGGCGACGGCGGCGAGGACGGGTAGGGCGAGCGAATCGAGGGCGCTGCTGGTACGGGCCATCCCGTGCTGCTACGACACCCGAATGAGCCCCGACCCCCAGAGCCGTTACCAGGCCATCAAGGCCTACAAGAACGAGCGCTTCCTGGCCAGCGCCGACGCTCGTCCGCTGCGCATCCTGGCCGAGTACATCGAGCCCGCCTCACGCTTCGAAGAGCTCGGCATCCGCGACACGATCGTCTTCTTCGGGTCGGCGCGCATTCCGGCCGAGGAGGACGCCAAGGCCGCCCGCGAGGCGGGCCGTGCCGCGGGCGCGGCGGCCGAGGAGATCGAGCGCCTCGAGATGGCGCTGCACATGTCGCGCTACTACGAGGCGACGCGCGAGCTCTCGGCGCGCCTGACGCGCTGGTCGAAGGAGCTGTCGGAGTCGTCCGACCGGCGCTTCGTGATCTGCTCGGGCGGTGGACCGGGCATCATGGAGGCCGCCAACCGTGGCGCGTCCGAGGCCAAGGGCGAGAACGTCGGGCTGAACATCTCGCTGCCCTTCGAGCAGAACGACAACCCGTACATCACCCGCCGCCTGGGCTTCGAGTTCCACTACTTCTTCATGCGCAAGTTCTGGTTCGCCTACCTGGCCAAGGCCATGGTGGTGATGCCGGGCGGCTTCGGGACCCTGGACGAGTTCATGGAGACCGTGACCCTGGTCCAGACGCTGAAGATCAAGAAGCGCCTCCCGATCGTGCTCTTCGGGACCGAGTACTGGAGCCAGGTCCTGAACTTCGAGCCCCTGGTTCGGTACGGGATGATCAGCCCCGAGGACGTCGACCTGTTCTTCAGGACCGACTCGGTCGACGACGCCTATGAGCACCTCGTCAAGGAGCTGACCGAGCACGCCCTGGGCGAGCCCGGACCGAGCCTCTGAGCGCCGGATTCCGGGGCCACGCCCCGGGATCGGCCCGGCTCGAATGGGCCCGGACAGGCCCGCAGCCCGAGCCGGCCAGCGGAATGCCGGCCACCGCTATAGGCTTGCAAGGAAGAAGGGTCTACTCCCGCCAACGCTCGCACAGGTCCCGGCAGAGGGGGGGAGAACGCCATGTCGCCCGCCGAAGCCCAAGTCCAGCTCGAGTCGCTCCTGTCCCACTCCTCGTGGCTGCGCGGCCTTGCCCGCAGCCTGGTGCGGGACGACGCTACCGCCGACGACCTGGTGCAGGAGACCTGGGTCGCGGCGCTCAAGAACCCGCCCGATCCGACGCGTCCAGCGCGCCCGTGGCTGGCGGGGGTGCTGCGCAAGCTGGTGCGCATGCGCGCCCGCGGCGAGTCGCGGCTCGACGCACGCCAGGCGGCTTGCGCGCGGCCCGATCGGCTGCCTTCGACGGCGGACCTGGTCGAGCGCGTGGACACCCAGCAACGCCTGGCCGAGCAGGTCCTGGCCCTCGCGGAGCCCTTCCGCACGACGGTGCTGCTGCGCTACCTGCACGGGCTCTCGTCGGCCGAGATCGCGCGTCGGCAGGGGGTGCCGGGGGGCACGGTGCGCTGGCGCCTGAAGCGCGGCCTCGACGATCTGCGCGAGAGGCTCGACGAGGAG
>JAJFFA010000022.1 GCA_021776885.1 Planctomycetota bacterium | reverse complement strand
ACTTCTTGCGGTGGCGGAAGAAGCGCTTGAGGGTCGTCTGCTCGCCGGGCAGAACGGCCACGACCGTCTCACCGTCCATGGCGTCGTGACGCTTCTCGACGAGCACGTAGTCTCCGTCGCAGATCCCGTCCTCGATCATGGAGTCGCCGCGGACGCGGAGCATGTAGCTGGCGCGGTCGGTCTGGCAAATGTCGGAGAGGTTGACGATCTCGGTCTCCTCGATCGCCTCGAGGGGGCGGCCGGCCGCGATCTCACCCAGGAGGGGCAGGGTCACCGGGATGCGGCCATCCGCGCGCAGCTTGCGCGCGTCACGGCTGCCCAGCTTGGTGCGGACGGTGGCTTGTAGGGTTGCACTCTCGGACATGGATCACTTCCTGGATGGTCAGTCGCGCGCGGGGTCTCCGCGGGCGCACAGGACTACTCGAAAAGGGAACTCACCGACTCGGAGCGGTGAATGTTGCGGATGGTATTGGCCAGGAGCGGCGCGACGCTGACCACCCGCAGGCGATCGGGCACCGGGTCGTTCTGGGGAATCGTATCGGTGGCCAGGATCAGGTCCACGGGCGCGGCGTTCAGGCGCTCGACCGCCGGCCCACAGAACACCGGGTGGGTCACCGCGATGTTGATGCTCTTGGCGCCCGAGCCCTTGAGGATGCGCGCAGCCTCGGAGATCGAGCCGCCGGTCGAGATCATGTCGTCGACGATCACCACGTTGCGGCCTTCGACGTCACCGATGACGTGCTCGACCGAGATCTCGGCGCCGGAGATGCGGCGCTTGTCGACGATGGCCAGGTCGGCCCCGAGGCGCTTGGCCCAGGCGCGCGCCATCTTGGTCCCGCCCACATCAGGGGTGACGATCACGGGGTCGTCGATGGCCAGCTGCTCGACGGCCTCGAGCAGCACCGGGCGCGCGTAGAGGTGGTCGACGGGGATGTCGAAGAAGCCCTGGATCTGGGCCGCGTGCATGTCGATCGTGACCAGCCGGTCACAGCCCGAGACGATCAGGGTATTGGCCACGACCTTGGCGCTGATCGGCACCCGGCCCTCGTCCTTGCGGTCCTTGCGCGCGTAGCCGTAGTAGGGCATCACCGCGGTGATGCGCCCGGCGCTGGCGCGGCGCAGGGTGTCCATCAGGAGCAAGAGCTCGATCCAGTTCTCGTTCACCGGCGGGCAGGTCGGCTGCAGCACGAAGACGTCGCGGCCGCGCAGGTCCTCGTTGACCTTGATGTCGATCTCGCCGTCGGGGAAGCGCCCCACGTGGCCGTTGGCCAGGGGGATGTCCAGCTCCTGGGAGATGGCCTGGGCCAGGGCCGGGTGGGCCTGGCCGGCGATGAGCGTGATCTCTCCGTAGTCGGCCATGGTTCTACTTCTCGTCCTTCGAGCTGGCGTGCTTGCGGGCCGGGAGACCGATCCAGGTCTCCCCCGCTTCGATCTTCGCTCCGCGGGTCACCACGGCGCCGGCGCCGGTCGTGACCCCTGCCGGAATCGTGTTGGGTGCGACCACGATGGTGCCGCTGCCGATGAAGGCGCGCTCCCCCACCTGGGTCTTGTGCTTCGTCTTGCCGTCGTAGTTGGCGAAGATCGTGCCCGCGCCGATGTTGGCCTTGGCGCCGACGTGGGTGTCGCCGAGGTAGGTCAGGTGCTTGGCCTTGGCACCGGCCCCCATCACCGTGTTCTTGCACTCGGTGAAGTTGCCGATCTCGGCGCCGTCCTCGAGCACGGTCCCCGGGCGCAGCTGCGAGAAGGGACCGACCTCGCAGCCCGAGCCGATCACGACCCCTGCGGCGATCACGCAGCAGGGCAGGATGTGGGTGCCCGCCCCGATGGTCACGCCGTGCTGGATGTAGGCCGTGGCCGGGTCGTCGATGCGCACGCCGTTGCGCATGTGCTCGGCGTTGATGCGTCCCTGCAGCACGCGCTGGGCCTCGGCCAGCTGGGTCATGTCGTTGATGCCCAGCCCCTCCTCCGGATCCTGCAGGCTGCGCACCTCGACGCCGCGGCCCGCCTCGGCGGCCATGCCGCACAGATCGGTCAGGTAGAACTCGCCCTGGACGTTGTCGTTCGAGAGGCGTGGCAGGTCCGCGGCCAGGGTCACGCTCGAGAAGGCGTACAGCCCCAGGTTGATCTCGCACACCTCGCGCTCGGCGTCGCTCGCGTCCTTGTGCTCGACGATGCGCTGGAAAGCGCCGTCCGCGCCGCGCAGCACGCGGCCGTAGCCCGTGGCGTCGTCCACGACAGCGGTCAGGAGCGCCATGCCCCCGGGCCCGGCCTGGGCCTGGGCTTCGACCAGGCCCGTCAGGCTCCCGGGCGTCAAGAGCGGCATGTCGCCGTAGAGCACCACGACCCGATCCGGGGTGTCGGGGTTGGCCCCGAAGCTGGCGGCAGCGGCGCGCATGGCGTCCCCGGTCCCGCGCTGCTGGGTCTGGACGGCGACGCTCAGGGGCACGTCCCGCGCCGCCTCGCGGGCCACCTCGACGACGGCGTCCGCGTCCTCTGCGACCACCAGGGTGATCCCGGCGGGGCCCAGGGAGAGGGCCTGATCCACGACCCAGGCCAGGAGCGGCCGGCCGCAAATCGGATGCAGGACCTTGGGCAGCGGGCTCTTCATTCGAGTCCCCTTGCCCGCGGCCAGGATCACGACGTGGACACCCGTATCCATTTAAAGGAAGACTCGAGGTCGAAGGGGCAGGATGGAGCTCGACCGCTGCGGCCGAGAACGAGGGCGAAGATCCTATCCGTCCCCTGCGCGGGCTGTCAATCGGCTCGCGCTTCTCCGCGCTCGACTTCGGGGAAGAGGCGCGCCAGGGCTGCGCGGGTCGCTCCCAGGTGTCTCTGGGCGACGAACAGGTGATCCCGGGCGTGGGAGGCGAGCGCGCCGATGGGCACCCCCGCGTCGGCCAGCTCCCGCGCCACCCGCGCCAGGAAGCCGACCACCTCCCAGCCCATGGGCGCCTCGAAGCGGATCCAGGCCTGGTCGTCCTCGAGGCGCGCGTCCCCGCGCCCGGCGCACAGGGCGCGCACCTCCTCCGCCCGCCCCAGCACCGAGGTCTCCTCGGCCTCGACCAGCACGTGGTTGGGCACGGAGAGCCGCGCCCACTCCTGCCCCGATAGCCCGCCCGGGAGCGCCGCCAGGGCGAAGACCCCGGGCTCGACCGAGAAGCTCATGGCACCCAGGGCCTGGGCCAGATCGCGCGCCGGCTGTTCAGGAGCAACGGACATGACGTCGCCCAGGGTACCCTCTCCCGCCCATGGGCTGGCGCACGACGATCTCCCACGCGGTCGGTTGGCTGGCGGACCGCAAGCTACC
>JAJFFA010000210.1 GCA_021776885.1 Planctomycetota bacterium | reverse complement strand
CGCCGCCGCCCAGCGTGGCGGTTTTCGAGCTGGCGGACCTGCCCTACGACACGTCCCTCTCGGCCCCGACCCTGCCGGCCGCGGCGATGGGGGTGGGGGGCAACTGGCGCCTGTACCTCAGCACGGGGGCGGACCGCCTCGAGGAGGACGTCGAGGCCCAGGAGATCGGCCTGGCGGACACCTTCCTCACCGTTCAGTGGCACTACGGGGTGGGTCACAGGACCGAGCTCGTCTGGGGCTTCTCGGGGGTGCGCATCCAGGACGAGGGCCTGCTGGACGCCTTCGACCAGGCCGACTTTGCCTGGGGCATCTTCGGCGTGCGCGTCGGGTTCTGAGGGCGGCGCTCATTGTGGCGGGCCGCGGCGGTCGATAGGGCCAGCCCCCCCGCACCCGGAATCCTCCCCAATGAGCTTCGCCAACTCCCATCCGTACTGGAACCAACCCCAGCCCGCGCGCCCCGTCCGGCCGCGCTTCAGACGACTGCGCGCCAACCTTCAGGCCGGTGCCCTGGGCGACCGGCAGCGCCTGTTCGAGGTGCGCGAGGAGCTCGCGGAGCTCTCGCGCACCGTGTCCCAGGGGCCCTGGAGCCCGATCGCCGCGATCTGCGTCTCGCTCGAGATGATCCTGCGGCACTGCCTGCGCAAGGGCTCCCTGGGGCTGGGCGAGAGCGCGGAGGTCGCGAGCGAGTTGATCGACTTCGTCGAGCAGGCCCTGGCCACGCCCCCGCCGAGCGCCCCGGCACAGCCCGTTGCGCAGCCGGTCGCGGCTGCGCCGCCGCCCGTCCACCCGGAGCCCCACGCCGGGCCGGTCCAGGCTCCCCCCGCCCAGCCCTGGCCGGTCCCGCCCCAGGCGAGCGCTCCCGCGGGGGATGCGTCCCTCGCCGCGCGCGGCCTGCGCGCCGGGCTGGACGCGGATGGAATGCAGTCCGTCAACGAGAGCCGCCTGGGCGAGCTCTTGATCCGCATGGGCCGCCTCGACGCCGCCCAGCTCTCCCGCGCCCTCGTGATGCAGAAGGTCTCGCGCAAGCGCCTGGGTGAGGCGCTCGTGCTCATGGGCGCCGTGGATCCCGGGGATCTCAACGACGCGTTGCTGCTGCAGCGCGAGGAGACCCTGCGCCTCGCCGGCGGGATGTGACGCAGACTCCCGGCCCTCGCTGGCCCTAGCGCGGCGACGCCGGAAGGGCGTGCAGTCCGCGGCCGGTGACCGCGGCGATCACCCGCGCTTCCGCCACCAGTCCGGCCAGCTCCCCGGGCAGCAGCGCCTGGGGGCCGTCGCTGCGCGCCAGCTCCGGGCGCGGGTGCACCTCGACCGCGATGCCGTCCGCACCGGCGGCGACGGCGGCGCGCGAGAGGGGCGGAATCAGGCGCGCGATGCCCGCGGCGTGGGCCGGGTCGACCACCACGGGCAGGTGCGTCCACTCGCGCAAGAGGGGCAGGATGGTCAGGTCCAGGGTGTTGCGCGTGGCGCTCTCGAAGGTGCGGATGCCGCGCTCGCACAGGACCACCTGGTGGCAGCCGCCGGCGGCCAGGTACTCGGCGGCGTAGAGCCACTCCTTGACCGTCGCCGACAGGCCGCGCTTCAAGAGCACCGGACGGCCCGCGCCGGCGATGGCCTTGAGCAGGGTGAAGTTCTGCATGTTGCGCGCTCCCACCTGCAGGCAGTCCACGTCGTGGTCGAGGAAGGCCGGGAGGTCGGCGGCGTCCATGATCTCGGTCACGACGGGCAGACCCTCGCGCTCACCGGCGTCCTTGAGCTGGCGCAGGCCCTCGACCCCGAAGCCCTGGAAGGCGTAGGGGGTGGAGCGCGGCTTGAAGGCGCCGCCGCGCAGCAGGTGGGCTCCCGCCGAGCGCACGGCACGGGCCGCCTCGAACATGAAGTCGGCGCCCTCGACGCTGCACGGGCCGGCGATGATCGACACCTGGCCGCCGCCCAGCTTGACCCCGCCGATGCGCACGACCGAGGGCAGCTCGCGGTAGCTGCGGTCGACCAGGCGCCAGTCGCCCGCGGGCTGGTGGATCTCGCTCACCTCGGGCCGCTCGGCGAGGGCGGCCGCCAGGGCCGCGGGGACCTTGTCGACGATGGCGACGATGGGGCGCGACGACTCGGGCGAGAGGAAGGTGCGCAGACCCTCGGCCTCGAGCATCGAGCGCAGGGCGTGCACGCTCTCCTGCGGCGTGCCCTGGACCAGGTGCAGGATCACGGCAAGGGCTCCGTGTCCGCGCGACCACCTTGCTGGGGCTGCGGGGCGCCGCAGGCGGCGTCGATGGCACCGAACACGCTGCGCAGGTCGCGGGCCGAGAGCGGGCCCTGGCTGCGCCGCAAGAGGTCCTCGACCGCCGCCCGCGGGGCGGGCCCGCCGTCCCGGAAGTCGGCCAGGAGGCGTGCGCGTTCGTGCAGCAGGGCGGCCAGGCTGCGGTCGAGGGTGGCGAGCTGGGCGCGCAGACCTGCGTCGCTCGATGACTCCGGGGGCATGGCTCAGAGACCTTCCTTCAGACCGTTCAAGAACTCCGCCGCGCACTCGGCCGCGGCGCGCTGGGCGCGACCCGCATCGGAGCAGGCGGCGTGGGCATGGTGGATCGCGTCGACCAGGGCGCTGCCGATGATGGCCAGCTCGGCGTGGGGCGCGAGGGCGCGCACCTGCTCTGCGTTGCGGATTCCGAAGCCCACCCCGAGGGCGAGCCGGGTCGCGGCGCGCACGCGGGTGAGGGTCTCGAGGGCGGCGCCGCCGAGCTGCGTGGCGCCGCCGGTGACGCCCATGCGGCCGATGACGTACAGGAACCCGCGGCTGGCCTCGGCGGCGCGGGCCACGCGCTCGGGCGTCGTGGTGGGCGCCACGAAGTGGATCGACGCCAGGCCGGCCTGGGCCGCAGCCGCGTCGAAGGGCGCGGCCTCCTCGATGGGCAGGTCCGGGATCAGGACGCCGTCGAGGCCCGCGTCCGCCAGGCGCCCGGCGCAGCGCTCGAAGCCGCCCCTGCCGTGCACCAGGGGGTTGGTGTAGGAGAACAGGGCCAGGGGCAGGTCGCCGCCGGCGGCGCGGTACTCGCGCACCATGTCGAGCACGCCGTCCAGGGTGGTGCCGGCGTCGAGGGCGCGCTGGGCCGCGGCCTGCAGCACCGGCCCGTCGGCGATCGGGTCACTGAACGGCAGGCCCAGCTCGACGCACGCCGCGCCCCCGGCTTCGAGGGCCTCGAGCAAGCCGCGGGTGCAGTCGAGTCCCCCGTCCCCCGCGGTGATGTAGGGCGCGATGCCACGCTGGCCGCGATCGCGCAGGGGCGCGACGCGGGCTTCGATGCGGTTCCGGCTCATCGCGGCGGCTCGCTGCGCCGCGAGGCCAGAGCGGCGCCGACCGAGTCCAGGTCCTTGTCGCCACGCCCGGAGAGGTTGAGCAGGACGCGCTTGCCAGCGAGGGCGGCGCGCTCGCGCAGCACCCAGCCCAGGGCGTGGCTCGACTCGAGGGCGGGCAGGATGCCCTCCAGACGTGCCAGGGCCTGGAAGCCCTCCAGGGCCTCGTCGTCGCTGGCCAGCTCGTAGCGCGCCCGGCCGGCGGCGGCGAGGGCCGCGTGCTCGGGGCCGACGGCGGGGTAGTCGAGGCCGGCGCTGATCGAGTGGGTGCTCTGGACCTGGCCGTGCTCGTCCGACAGGAGCCAGGTGTAGCAGCCGTGCAGGATGCCGGGCGAGCCGCCGGCGAAGCGCGCGGCGTGGCGTCCGCTCTCGAGCCCCTCGCCCCCGGCCTCGACGCCGACCAGCTCGACGCTCTCGTCGTCCTCGAAACCGCGGAACAGGCCGATCGCGTTGCTGCCGCCACCGACGCAGGCCACGGCCAGGTCGGGCAGCCCCGCGGCACGGGCCAGGATCTGCTCGCGCGCCTCGCGCCCGATCACCTGCTGAAAGTCGGCCACGATCGACGGGAAGGGGTGCGGGCCGAGGGCGCTGCCGAGCACGTAGTGCGTGGCCTCGGGATCGCTGACCCAGTCGCGCAGGGCCTCGTTGATGGCGTCCTTGAGGGTCTGCTGGCCGTGCTCGACGGTGCGCACTTCGGCGCCCAGGAGCTCCATGCGCAGCAGGTTGGGGCGCTGGCGCGCCGCGTCGACCGCTCCCATGTAGACGATGCAGTCGAGGCCCAGGAGCGCGCAGGCCGTGGCCGTGGCCACGCCGTGCTGCCCGGCGCCGGTCTCGGCGATCACGCGCTGCTTCCCCATGCGCCTGGCGAGCAGGCACTGCCCCAGGGTGTTGTTGAGCTTGTGCGCCCCGGTGTGCAGCAGGTCCTCGCGCTTCAGCCACAGCTCGAGGCCCAGCTCCTGGGACAGGCGGCGGGCCTGGGTCAGGGGCGTCGGGCGACCGGCGTAGTGCTCGAGCAGCTCCTCGAGCTCGGCGCGGAAGGACGGGTCGTCGGCGGCGCCCGTCCAGGCGGCTTCGAGGGCGAACAGGTTCGCCATCAGGGTCTCCGGGGCGAAGGCGCCGCCGAAGTCGCCGAAGCGCGTCGGACGC
>JAJFFA010000209.1 GCA_021776885.1 Planctomycetota bacterium | reverse complement strand
GGGGATGCCGACGGTGCGCCGCACCACCTCGCGCTGGTGGTCGACCCGGGCCTCGCGGCCCGCGCCCGGGGAGGGCGGCGGGATGTCCGCGTAGGGCGGGGGCGTGGCGGGGGCTGAGGCCGACTCGGCCACGCTCGAGGTGTCCTCGAGCTCGTCCCAGAGCAGGTGCAGGGGCTTCCCCAGGGCTTCGTAGTCGAACTCGGAGGAGGTCACCGGGAGGAAGTCATCGGGGAGTCGGAATCAAGGCGCGCACCAGTGGGGACCGATTGAAGCACCCCGCGGTGACCGATCCCAGCCCCGATCTCGCCCCCCGAGCCCGGGCTGGCCCGGGTCGGGCCGGTCTACGCCCTCGAGCCGATCCCAAAATCCTTCCGGAGCGAGTATTGTCTCTGGCCCAGCCATGAGCACCCTGACCGAACAGCAACGCGAGAGCTTCTTCGAGGACGGCTTCCTGATCCTCGACACGGGCCTGCCCGAGGAGGTCCTGGACGGCGTCGTCTCCGATCTCGACGGCAAGTATCCGATCCAGCCCCACCCGGACGGGGTCCTGCCCCCGACGCGCATCCAGGACGCCTGGAAAGAGAGCAAGAACGCCCACAGGGTGGCCGTGGCACCGCGGCTCCTGGACGCCCTGCGCGAGCTCTACGGGCGCGAGCCCCAGCCCTTCCAGACGCTGAACTTCCCGGTCGGGACCTGGCAGCCGCCGCACTCCGACAACGTGCACTTCAGCTCCTGCCCCTCGACCTTCATGTCGGGGGTGTGGGTGGCCCTGGAGGACGCGGACGAGACCAACGGGCCGGTCGAGTACTACCCCGGCAGCCACAAGCTGCCCGAGTTCGACATGTCGGACGTGGGCACCGAGCCCAAGGAAGAGCTCTACGACCAGTACGAGAAGTTCATCGCCAAGGTCATCGAGCACTTCGGGCTCGAGCGCAAGCTGGCCACGGTCAAGAAGGGCCAGGCCTTCATCTGGTCCTCGAACCTGATCCACGGCGGCTCGGCGCGCACGGACCTGCTGAAGTCGCGCCACAGCCAGGTGACCCACGTCTACTACGAGGGCTGCAAGTACTACACGCCCATGCTCTCGCGCGGCCTCGACATCTGCTGGCGCCACCCCGAGTGGATTCCGCTCGAGGTGAAGAAGGGCCTCTTCAGCCGCTAGCCCGCAGCTAGCTCGGCGAACCAGGTAGGGCATGACGCGCGCCTTCGACGTGGTCGTCCTCGGCGGGGGCGTGATGGGGCTCTTCACGGCCCTCGACCTCGCGCGCCGCGGGCGGCGCGTGGCCCTGCTCGAGAAGCGCTTCCTGGGCGCGGGCTCCTCCGGCAAGTCCGGCGCGATCCTGCGCCAGCACTACTCCCACGCGGTCACGGTGCGCCTGGCGCGCGAGGGACTCTTCTACTACCGCGACTTCGCCGCGAAGACCGGCCACGACATCGGCTTTCAGCGCACGGGCATGCTCTTCCTGTGCGACGCCGCGCAGCGCTCCGAGCTCGAGCGGAACGTCGCCGTGCAGCGCGCCGAGGGCGTCGAGGTCGAGATCCTCGAGGCGCCCGCCCTGCGCGCCCTCGACCCGCGCGGGAGCTTCGGGGACGACTGCATCGGCGCCCATGAACCGGCGGCCGGCTTCGTCGACCCCTGGCGCGTCGTCCAGGCGGCGGGGGACCTGTGCCGCGCGGCGGGGGTCGACCTGCGCGAGGGCGAGCGGGCCACGGCGATCCGCGTCGAGGCCGGCCGCGCCGTCGGCGTCGAGACGGCCTCCGGCGAGGCGCTGGACGCCCCCGTGGTGGTCAACGCCTGCGGCCCCTGGGCTCGGGACCTGTGTGCGGCCGTCGGCGTCGACGTCCCCCTGCGCGTGATCCGTCCGGAGCAGGCCTTCTTCTCGCCCCCCGCCGGGGACCGGGTCGAGTCCTTCATCGGCGGCGACCTCGAGTGGGGCCACTACTGGAAGCCCGAGCCCTCGGGCTTCACCCGCATCGGCTGCCTGTCCTACGACCGCGACCTCGACGTCCCCGACCCGGACCACTACGACGAGGGCGTCAGCGGCGAGTTCCTCGCGACCGCCCGCGCGGCGCTCGAGGGGCGCATCCCGGCCTACGCGCGCTCCCTGGCCTGGGGCGGGGGCAGCGCCCTCTACACGGTCACCCCGGACAGCCACGCCCTGATCGGCGAGGTGCGCTCGGTCCCGGGGCTGTGGCTCGTCGCCGGCTTCAGCGGCCACGGCTTCAAGCTGGGCCCGGCCATCGGCCGCGGCCTGGCGGGCCTGATCGAGGGCGAGCCGCGCGCCGCCTTCGACGAGGGCCTCTTCGCCCTGGACCGCTTCGAGCGCGGCGAGGAGCTGGGCAGCACGTACCGCTACGGCGTGCTGGGCTAGGCGGCGGGGAGGGACCCCAAGCCACCCAGGCGCTGGTGACCGAGCCTCCGGATCTGGGAGCGAGGGAGCGGCGCCCGGGTCCTCGTGTGGCGCGTCGGGCCTTGCGCCGGCCGCTCGTAGATAGGGCCGCTTCGCTCACGCCCGTTTCCGAGGATTGTCCAGCGTGGCTCGCCTTCTTGCCCTGACCCTCGCTCTCGCCCTTCCCTGTGCCGCCACGGCCCTGGCGTCCCCGATGGCCCAGGACGGGCTGCCCGGGCGAGACGCTTCGAGGCCGGCCTGGCCGCGGCGCGAGGGGGCCTCGAGCGCAAGCGCTGGAAAGAAGGGGAGCGCGACCTCATCCAGGGCCTGCGCGCTGGACGCGACCCCCAGGTGGCGGTGGACGGGGCTCTGGAAGGGGAGGATCTCGCCAGACTGCACGCGAAGTTCGTGCGCTGGCTCCAGGGCTGCTTGCGCTGATTCCGGCCGGGCACAATTCTTACGAGCTGGCATGCGCCGTGGCACCCGCGCTTGACGTGCATTAAGGTAGCGAGTGGACCATGAGCGACGATCCGGCCAAGAACACATCGAGCCGCCAGCTGATGCGGGACTACCTGCGCCAGCGCGCGCAGCGTGAGAGCGTCACGGTCGATGTGTTCCTGACCGGGCGCAGCGACGTCGGCGATGCCCTGCGTTCGTGGCTGACCCTGGCCGAGGGCTGGTCCGAGGACGAGGTCAAGACCCAGCTCTCCGCCCTCGAGCGCGCACCCAGCGTCGACGACCCGGCCCTGAACACCGTGCCCCTGCCGCGCGCGGAGGTGGGCGCCGATCAGCCCGTCTTCGATGGGCGCTACCAGGTGCTCTCGACCCTGGGCGAGGGGGGCTGCGGCAAGGTCTACCTGGTCGAGGACAACCTGCAGCCGGGGGAGCGCCTGGCGCTCAAGGTCGTGCGCACCGAGCACGTCGACACGCCCGAGTTCGAGCAGCGCTTTCGCAACGAGATCCGCGTGCTGCGCGCGCTCAACCACCCGATGATCCCGCAGATCTTCAACGACGGGAAATCGCCGCAGGGGGACCTCTACTACACGATGTCCTTCGTGCCTGGCCGGCCCCTGTCGGAGATCCTGGACGAGCAGGCGCCCCTCGATCCGCCGCGCGTCATCGGAATCGTGCGGCAGGTCCTGGACGTGCTCGAGTACGCGCACTCGAAGGGCGTG
>JAJFFA010000208.1 GCA_021776885.1 Planctomycetota bacterium | reverse complement strand
GTCGTAGATGTCGATCAGGCCGCAGTCCCTCCAGCCCACGTTGAGCAGCCAGGTGCGGGGCCTGGAGAAACGAACAATCTCCGGGAAACACCTGCGCCGAAATCAAAAACTTCGCGCCCCCGCGAACCAGCGCCAGACCAGAACCCCGACCCGTCCGCTCGCTCCCGTCGCCATCGTCCGTTGGCTCTCTGGCCCCCTTGGAGCCAACGGACGATGGCGGCAGGGGTGGGCGGACGGAGCTCGCTACCAGAGCCAGAGGACGGCAGGCCTCTCGTTGCGACAAGCCGAAACTTGACCGAACCGTGAACTTCGTGGGGGCCTAGGCGAACTAGAGCTCGTCCCTCATCCAGGCGGTCGCGAGGCTGTCGGCGTACTCGTTCCAGCGGTTTCCGGAGTGGGCGGCGATCCACTGCAGCTTGGCCCCGGGGCGGGTGGCGTGCAGCTCGAAGAGCTCCTGCACCAGCTCGAGGTTCTTGATCTCGCCGCCCTTCTTCTTCCAGCCCTTGCGCTTCCAGGCCGGGGCCCAGCGGGTGATCGTGTCGACGCACAGCTTGCTGTCGGTGTGCACAGTCTCCTGGGCGTCCTCCGGGAGCAGGCGGTAGGCCTGGATCAGGGCCTGCAGCTCCATGCGGTTGTTCGTGGTGCGCGGCGACTGGCCGTGGCGCTGCTCGCGCACCTTCCCGCCCTGGACCCAGACGACCCCCCAGCCGCCGGGGCCAGGGTTGGGGACCGAGCTGCCGTCCGTGAAGAGGCCCGTGTCGGGGCCCTTGTCGTAGCGCTCCAGCACCTGGGCCAGGGTCAGGTTCTCCTCCACCGCGCCGGCCGGGCGGCGTCCGCGTCCCGCTGCGCGGCGCGCGTGCCCTGCGGCCTTGGCGCTGGCCTTCGACCCGGCGCCCTTGCGGTGGGCCTGGCACAGCTTGGGCGTCCAGCCCGGGTACTTGGCGAGGGCGGCGGCGGGCACCTCGAAGCTGGCGCCGCACTCCTGGCAGGTGAAGCTCTTCATCGACGTTGTTTCAGGACCTCGCGGCGGAAGGATCGAACCACGGGCAGGGCGTCCAGCCAGGCGGAGGCATCCGCCCGGTCGGGATCGGTCGCGCTGGGCTTGCCGACGTAGCCGGCGGGGATCTGGCTGACCAGAGCCGGCGGGTCGACCGAGTCGTCCATGTAGTGGAACTCGTAGCCCGGCACGCACAGGTCGTCGTCGACCAGGACATCGACCGTGCGCAGACCGAAGCTCGAGAGCTCGGTCGTGGTCGCCTGGGGCGGGCTGATCCAGATCTGCTTCCGGCCCGCGAAGAACAGGTACTGGATGCGCCGGTTCCTGGACACGATGCGGAAGCGACGCACGCGCCCCCCGTACATCTTGCTGCTCGACTCACCGCTGCCCAGCACCCCGTCCTTGAAGTCGGGCTCGAAGCCGCGGGCGAAGACCAGGGACGAGGGGTCGCCCTTGCGCTGGAAGCGGGCGACGCGCCGGCCGGCGTGGACACGGTTCGCGGGGTTGCGCAAGGCGCGCTCGCGGGGCGCGCTGAAGTCACGGTAGGGCTCGATCCGGTCGTCGTGGCCGCGGCGCAGCACGAGCTCGACCGCGCGCTCGTCCGTCGCCACCCGTTTTTGAGCCCGGCTCAGGGTGTCCATGGCCGCCTGGATCTCGAGCGGCAGGTCCGTGGTCTCCTCGGCCGAGACCAGGAGCTCTTCGCCGTTGATCTTCTCCCTGCGCACGGCGCCCTTTCCGATCCAGTTCTCCGCGTCCGAGCGAACGAAGTGCGAGGCGGAGCGCCAGATCAGGGACACGTCCTTGTAGAAGATGCGCGCCCAGGCCGTGCGTCGCCGGCTGGCGGGCGGCACGACCCAGGCCACGAAGAAGCGCAGGTCGGGGTTCTGGCGCAGGGACGACAGATAGAATGTGGTCCCGAACAGGTCGACCCGGGAGCGCGGGGTGTAGTGCTCGAGCAGGGAGTGCGGGGCGGCCTTGGCCGCCCCGACGCAGGCCAGGGTCAGGCCCTGGTCCAGCTCGGCCCGGAACTCGGCCGCGATCCGGCGCGGGCTGCGCGGATCGGGCTCGGAGGCCGGGACGACCAGGGTCGGGATCGGGCTCGGGAGGGGCTGCGGCATCGGGCAAGCGTAGCAGCGCGACGCCCGCAGTCACGGGCCGTGCCGGCGCTAGTCGCCGTGGGGCGGGGCCCAGTTCAAGGGCGGCAGCTGGACCACCTCGGGCAGGCCCTCCATCGAGCCGGAGACCACGAAGTCGTCGAGGGCGGCGGCGAAGCTCTCGGACGAGCCCAGGGCCTCGTTCAGGGCCCCGTGGGAGCCCCCTTCGACGACCACGAAGATCGAGTTCGTGAAGGCCGGGACCAGCTCGACAGCGTTGTCGAAGGGCGTGTTCACGTCCCAGGTGCCGTGCACGATGACCGTCGGGATGTCCGTCTCGAACCCGGTGCGGAAATCGTCGCCCAGGTCCGCGTCCCACATGGCGCAGGCCACGTCGTACCAGTGGCCCAGGGCGCCGACCACCTCGGCGGCGGGGTCGGAGACGAGCTCGGCGTGGCGCCGCTCGGTGATGCCGGAGCCGCAATCGAGCATGAAGAAGCTGGCCGTGGGCAGGCCGCGGTTGAGGCCGTTCGCCAGCACGGCGCCGGCCGCGCGCTCGAACTCGCCGCGGTACAGGGCCAGCATGTCGGCGGGCCAGGTCGGCATGCCGCCACGCGAGCTGACGCGGTTCGTGTAGCCCTGGGTCAGGGCACGCAGGGTGTCGGCGTCGAAGACGACGGTCTCCATCTCACCGCTGCTGGGGTTCAGGGCCTCGAGCTCGACGGGTTCCTCCGCGACGATGGCGATGACCTCCCGCAGGCCCTCGATCAGGCCGTCGGGCGGAGCGTGGTCGAGCCACTCGGGCGAGGTCTCGGCGGCCAGGGCCATGCGCTCGAGGGAGCCCAGGACACCGCTCGGCATGTCGTAGGTGTGGTCGGGCCCCTCCATGCCGGTCAGCACCGCGCGGGCGACGTGCTCGCCGTGGTAGCGCATCACGGTCATGCCCCAGTGGGATCCGAAGCTGCCGCCCCACAGGGTGATCTGGTCGTAGCCGAGCAGACGCCGCACGTCATCGACGTCGGCGGCAGCCTCGATCACGTTGAAGCCGCGCAGGTCGTAGCCCTGGCCTTCCCAGTGCTCGCGGCAGGCCGTGCACGCCGCCTGGGTCGCGGCGTCCGACTCCTCGGGGGTGGGGCGCCGGCCGCTCGCCGCCTCGGCGTCGGGGCAGTGGGTGTCCGTGGACGAGCCGATGCCGCGCTGGCCGACCACGATCAGGTCGGTCAGGCGGGTGAAGGGGCGCACCGCGCTCTCGTACCCGCCGCGACGGGCCAGGGTCGGGCCCAGGCCTCCCCAGCCCGGCCCGCCATGCAGCTGGACGACGGGGGGCACGTCCTGGGGGGCGCCCTCCTCGGCGTGGAAGCGGTAGATCTCGATGGCGATCTCCTTCGAGTCCGCATCGGCGCGCACGATCGGGACCCGCAGGAAGCCCCGGTCAAAGGCCACCGAGCTGCCGTCGACCAGGGTCAGGGTCTCGGGCTCCATGGCCAGCCGGGCGGTCCCGGGGCGGGTCTCGGAGGTGGGAGAGGCGGCCTGTGAGCAGGCCACGAGAGCGATGAGGGCGTGGATCATGGCGTGGATCATGGGGGGTCCTACGGCAGGGCCGACGGAAGATTCCAGCCGGCGCTTACGCCCGAGAGCCTGCTCCGTAACCCCCCGGATTGCCCGGGACTTGTCGTTTCCAGCGCGCGTGGCGCACAATCCCGGGCTTGCTGACCGCATTTCAACCCGTTCGACCGCAGAAGAGACTCCCATGCTGACCCTCACCACCCTGCTGCTCGCGCTGCCCGCTCCGGCGCCGCTGGGCGCCACGTTCCCGACGGACCTGCTCCAGGACAAGAAGCCCGTCAAGGCCGCGGCCCAGGACAAGGCCCCGGCCCAGGACGCCGCGCCCATGGAGCTGCCCAGCGCCAAGGACAGCGACGACCCGGCCCTGGAGGCCGCCGCGAAGTTCATCGCCGACGCGAAGCTCGACAAGAAGAACCCGCGCTGGAAGACGAACATGCCGATGCCGCCGAAGTTCGAGTTCCGCGAGGAGGTCGAGTACTACTGGCATCTGGGCACCAACAAGGGCCCGATCACGATCCGGTTGATGGCGGACGTCGCGCCGATGCACGTCTCCAGCACGATCTATCTGACCCGCGCCGGCTTCTACGACGACCTGAGCTTCCACCGCGTCATCACCGGCTTTATGGCCCAGGGCGGCTGCCCGGTCGGTCGCGGTGTCGGTAGCCCCGGCTACAAGTACGACGGCGAGTTCGATCCGAGCGTCAAGCACGACCGCCCGGGTCTGCTCTCGATGGCGAACGCCGGCCCCAGCACCGACGGCAGCCAGTTCTTCCTGACCTTCGTGCCTACGCCGCACCTGGACGGGAAGCACACGATCTTCGGTGAGGTCGTCGAGGGCATGGAGAACGTCAAGAAGCTCGAGGCCTCGGGCAGCCGCAGTGGCACCACCACCGAGCCGCTCATGATTAAGAAGGCGACGATCTCGATCGGGCGCGCGAAGGGCATGGACAAGGAGAAGGCGATGGAAGAGGACGCCGGCAAGTAGTCCCCGCGCCTGTGGCAGGGTGAGCGCTCCACCTGGGGCGCCCCTGCCCCGCCCCCATGGCCGAGCACAAGCCGAGCTACGACGAGCTGGTCGAGCAGCTCGACCACCTGCGCAACTCACCGCGGGAGGTGGGCCGGATCGAACTCCTGGTGCGTCGCCCCGCACCCGCTGAGCGCGAGCCGGTGCAGGAGCTCGAGATCGACACGCAGCTCGGGGTCGTGGGGGACGACTGGAGCCGGCGCCCCAGCCGCCACACGGCGGACGGGGCGCCCCATCCGGAGAAGCAGGTCAACCTCGTCAACGCGCGGGCGATGCAGTCCATCGCCGGGGACCGCTCGCGCTGGCCCCTGGCGGGGGATCAGCTCTACGTCGACCTCGACCTCTCCCACGCCCATCTACCGCCCGGGACCCAGCTCTCGGTGGGGGAGGTGGTGCTGGAAGTGACCGCGCAGGTCCACCAGGGCTGCGGAAAGTTCGTGGAGCGCTTCGGCGCGGATGCCCTGCGCTTCGTCCGCTCTGCGCAGGGCCTGTCCCTGCGGTTGCGCGGGATGAACACCCGTGTGGTCCGCGGAGGCCGTGTTCGGCTGGGCGACTCGGTGCGCCGCCGGTCCGTCCCCATGGACGCCTGACTCCCCGCCCGGATGCGCGCTAGCCGCAGGGCCCGGGTCACCGAACGCGCGGAATCGGGCTTTTCTGGAGCAGCGTTTTCTTCGTCCTGGACCCCGCTGCGGGGTTACCTTTCGCCGGAAGACGAACACGGGGGAAGACCACTATGACTGACACGATCCGCATCACGCTGCCCGAGGGCGAGACCCGCAATGGACGCCTGGCCGGGGGCGATCCCGAGTCGCGCCTGGCCATCATGCTCGACAACGCCGCACCCCTGCCGCGCATCGGGCAGCGCGTGAAGCTCGAGCTGGGCGAGGGTGAGGACCTCTGGTTCCGAACCGTGACCCTGCAGGGCGACGCGCGCGGGATCCTGTGCGAGTTCGAGTCCATGAGTGCGAATCGCCGGCGCGATCCCGCCGCTGGACTGGCCGCTCTCGAGGCCGAGGTCATGTCGGGGAAGAAGCGCCCGCGCTCGCGGCTCGTGCCCTCCCTGGCGGTCCTGGCCCTGACCCTGGGCTTCGTCTTCTGGCAGCGTCCGGACCTGCGCGAGAAGGTCATGGCGGCCACGAAGAACTTCACGTCCAGCGCGCCCCTCGCGCTGGCCGACGCCGAGGTGCCCGCCGCGGAGCTCGGTGAGGGCTGGACGCGCTCGGTCGACTCCTCGATCGCCGACCTGGACGCGGCCGAGAAGAGAGCAGACGGGGGTGACACGGCGCTGGTCGCCGCGGCCCGTGGCCAGGGCGTGCGCGCCTTCGCCAACTACACCTACGAGCACGCCGGCGGGGCGCGCCTGGCCGTGCAGCTGCACCTCTTCCAGGACACGTCCAAGCTGGACGCGGTGTGGCAGGCCTTCGCCGGGGCGGGCTCGACCCTGGCACCCCTCGAAGGGCTGGGCGACGCCGCCCTGGCCCCGGCGGACACCTCGATGGGGACGCCGACCCTGTCCCTGAGGCGCGGCGACGCGCGGGTAACGATCACGGCCCTGAGCGGCGACTTCGCCGACGCGCGCCGCCTGGCCGAGCTCTTCGACGCCGCCCTGAAGTAGGCAGCGGCGCCCGGGCCCGGGCTGACGCGGCCCGGCTTGACGCGGCCCGAGCTTGACGCGGAGCCGGGTCCCCGGGACGGTGGTCGGATGATCGCCCTGCCCATCGCGCTGTTGTGCGCCGCCGTCGCCGCCGAGCGTCCGAACGTCGTCGTCATCCTGGCCGACGACCTGGGCTACGGCGATGTACGCGCCCTGGCCCCCGACTCGCGCATCCCCACCCCCTACCTCGACCGCCTGGCGCAGCAGGGCATGAGCTTCCTGGATGCTCACTCGCCCTCCGCGGTCTGCACTCCCACGCGCTACGGCCTGCTGACCGGCACCTACGCCTGGCGCTCGGCCCTCGAGCGGGGCGTGCTGGGCGGCTACAGCCCGCCGCTCCTGGAGCCGGGTCAAGCGACCCTCGGGACGCTGTTGCAGGACGCGGGCTACCGCACCCATGCCATCGGAAAGTGGCACCTGGGGATGGCGCTGCCCTTCACGGACGAGCCGCCCGAGGAGCTGCCCTGGAGCGGGGACCCCGGCATCGACTGGGGCGGCGCGATCAGCGACGGACCGACGCACCATGGCTTCGACTCCTTCTTCGGCGTCTCGGCCTCCCTCGACATGGCGCCGTACCTCTACGTGCGCGACGAGCACTTCGTCGGAGAGCCCGCCGACGAGCAACCGGGGCTCGGCTTCCCGCACTTCGTCCGCCAGGGGCCGCGGGCCGCGGGCTTCCGCGTCGAAAGGGTCCTGGACGACCTGACCCGCGAGGCACGGAAGTTCATCGCGGGCTGCGCAGGGGGCGAGGCGCCGTTCTTCCTGTATCTGGCGCTGACGGCGCCCCACAAGCCCACCTGGCCCGCGCCTCGCTTCCGGGGCGTCAGTGACCTCGGCGAGTACGGCGACTTCGTGACCCAGGTCGACTGGAGCGTGGGTGAGGTGCTGGACGCCCTCGACCAGGCCGGCATCGCGGAGAACACGCTTGTGGTCTTCACCTCCGACAACGGCTCGTACATGTTCGCCGTGGAGGGCGAGGAGCGCGATCACCTGGACGATGCCTCACTGCAGCGCTTTCGCGTGACGAACCACCGCTCCAACGGTCCCTGGCGCGGGACCAAGGCCGACGTCTACGAGGCCGGTCACCACGTGCCCTTCTTCGTGCGCTGGCCCGGCCGCGTCCGTGCGGCGTCCAGCCATGCGCAGCCGATCTGCCACGTGGATCTCTTCGCGACCCTGGCTCAGATCGCGGGCCGCGCAGTCCCGGCCGGGGCGGCGCGGGACAGCGTCTCCCTGCTCCCGCTGCTGAGCGAGGAAGAGGGCGCCACGCGCGGCTCGCCCGTGGTGCACCACTCGGGCAACGGCACCTTCGCCCTGCGCGAGGGTGCCTACAAGCTCGTGTTCTCGAGCGGCTCGGGGGGGCGCGAGAAGCCCGTCGGCGCGCCCTTCGATGGCACCCTGCGCCTGTTCGATCTCGCGCGTGATCCCGGCGAGACGCGGGACGTGGCGCAGCAGCAGCCCGAGGTCGTGCAACGCATGGTCGCGGCCCTCGAGCGTCTGCGCGAGGGCTGAGCCGTTCGAGCGAGCTGGCGGGCTCAGCCGATGCGCAGGCCGCAGCCGGGGCAGTGGGTCGGGTGCCCTTGGATGCGCCCGCTGCACGCGGGGCATGCGTTCTCGGCCGCGTCCAGGTCGATCACGGCCTGGGCGGCCTGGCGCCCACAGTCGTCCAGCTCGTCGAGGAACTCACCCTCGACGTGGCTCAGGGCCATCTGCGCGTTGGGGCCCGCGACCGCGAGCCGAAAGCGCGTGCCTCACTTGTTCAGGTTTCGATCGGGGGGTCCGACGATGTCGGCCTCGATCGCCTGCGCGTCGAGAAGACGCTGCAGCTCACGCAGTCGCTGAAAGCCGCCTTCGGCGATGAACACGGGATCAGGGAGGGCCATGGCGCCATTGTGGCGTACGTGGCGTACGCCGGTCTAGTCCTCTGGTCCCAGCAACTCGTCGGAGATGCGCAGGCCGAACTCCCGGGTGAGCTGGTCGCGCAGCCAGCGTTCGAGCTCGGTCACGCGCGCTTCGAGCTGGGTCGCGTCCGCGCTGCGCGGATCGAGGTCGGCCCAGATCTCCGTCTCGCGCTTGCGGTGGTCGACGATGATCTCGACCAGGCGCTCTTGCTCGCCCTCGGTCAGCCCGAGCTCCCGGGCGAAGTTGCCGACCGTCAAGCGCACGTCGAGGGCGACGGCGGCCGCCTGCTCCTCTGCCTGGAGCTGGTCCTGCTCGAGGGCGCGCTGCGCCTGATCCTCTGCGAGCACCCCGCGCATGAGCTCGCGCAGGTCCGGCGCCTCGGGCGGGGCGCCAGCCGGCGCCCGGGCGGCCGAGGCCGCGCGCACCTCGAGGGCTTCGACCCGCTGCCGCAGGTCCTCCAGGGCGTCGCTGATGCGGGCCAGGGTGGCGCCGAGCTCATCCTGGCCGGAGTCCTCTGGCCCCTGGGGCGTCCCGGTCAAGGCCTTCGGAAACGTCCCGAGCTCGCCGCCCGGCGATGCCAGGGGCGGCTCGATGGTGGCGTCGAGCGGAGAGCCGTGGGCTGCGGTCCGGGGCGATCCCAGGAAGGCCTGGGTCGCCACGCTGGCCAGGACCGCCACGGCCACGGTGGTCGCGAGCCAGAGGGAGGTGCGGGTTTGAATGGGCATGGCCAGCGGGGATTTCGACCTTGGAGTGCGACCGACCCCGGAAAGG
>JAJFFA010000207.1 GCA_021776885.1 Planctomycetota bacterium | reverse complement strand
CACCTCGACAAGCTCGGCGTGCGCTTGACCGAGCTCTCCGATGACCAGGCCAAGTACCTGGGCATCCCCAAGGATGGCCCGTTCAAGCCGGACCACTACCGCTACTAGGAAGCCAGCGCGGGTCCCCGTTCGACGGGGCGGGGCGGGGGCGCGGCGAGCGAAGCTCGCAGCGCCCCCGCTCTCGTTCTGGGCGGGCCGCCGCCAGCGCGCGATCTGACCCGGGAAGCCCGCCTCGGCCGGGCTGACCCAGCGGGGTGTCTCGCGGGCCTGGGCGCAGTCACCCAGGCCTCCGACTAGAGAAAATCCAGGAAGTGCAGCGAGTCGATCGCCCCTGGGGGCTCCTGAGGGCCCCCAGGGAGAAACATTAGGGACTTCTAACCTAGTTCGATGCGTCGCCCACGGAGCCGGCGGGCTTCGGGTCTCAAACGGCCCCCCCGGTCTCATCACCCGGGGGGGCCGACCTCAGTCCTCTCAAACAAAGGCCTGGATCCCCCATGCACCGCTCCTCCCGCTCCCTCACCGCCCGCGCCCTGGCCCTGGCGGCCTTCGCCGCCGCCCCGGCCGCTGCCCAGGAACTGGTCGGCCTCGGCGACGTCTTCATGACCCCCCAGGTGACCGTCGACCTCGGCAGCCTGGCACCGCAGCTGCCCTACGGCGCCTTCGTTCACTTCGAGCCGGGAACTCCGCTCGATGTGCAGGACGAGATCCTCGCCGACCACGACCTGACGGCCACCTCGAAGTTCCCCCAGATCTTCGTGGTCTACGCGGTCGGCAGCGTGGGCTCGGTGCGCTCCCTGACCCGCGACACGTCCGGCCTGGTCAGCCACATCGAGGAGAACCGCGCCCTCGAGTTCAGCGGTGACACCGCCAGCTGGGCCACCCGCGCCCGCGTGGCCCAGGAGTACGTCTCCGGTGGCCCCTACCGCGACGCGGGCGGCATGATCCTGGACGGCGGCGGCATCGGCATCGCCGTGGTCGACTCCGGCCTGGCCGGCAACCACCCCGACTTCGCCGGGCGCGTCGGCGCCAACTACGAGATCCTCTGCACCACCCCCGGGCTGATCAGTACGGAGACGGGCCAGTGCTTCGGTCCGCTCGAGTTCGTCGACGTCGGTGAGAACCAGAGCGACGCCAGCGGCGGCCACGGCACCCACGTCGCCGGCATCGCCCTGGGCAGCGGCGTGTCCTCCAACGGGGGCTACGTGGGCGCGGGACCCCAGACCCAGGGCACCTTCACGGGCGTCGCCCCGGGCGCGACCGTCTACGCCTACAGCACGGGCGAGGTCATCAGCGTGCTCTACGCCTCCGAGGCCTGGCAGCACATCTTCGACAACTTCGACACCTTCGACCCGCCCATCCGCATCATCACGAACTCCTTCGGCGAGTCCGGCGGCGCGTCCTACGACCCCAACAGCGTCGACTTCAAGCTGGTCAAGTCCCTGGTCGAGCAGAAGGGCTGCGTCTTCACCTTCTCCGCGGGCAACGAGACCGGCACCGGCAGCACGGACGCCACCTCGTCCTACTGCGACTATCCGACCCCCGGCGTGATCTGCGTCGGCAACTACTCGGACCTCGAGACCGGCTCGCGCAACGGCACCATGGCCGGCTCCTCCAGCCGCGGCCTGCTCAGCGACCAGGGCACCTGGCCCGACATCTCCGCCCCCGGCACGAGCTACACCGCGGCCTGCCTGCAGGGCACCCAGCCGATCTGCTCGAGCGGTGAGCTGGCCTGGATGCCCTACTACGGCACCATCGGCGGCACCTCGATGGCCACGCCCCACGTGGCCGGCGCCGTCGCGCTCCTGATGCAGGCCCTGCCGAGCCTGACCCCGGGCCAGATCGAAGACGTCCTGCAGGACACCTCGGTCAAGTTCAGCTTCGGCGCCGCCTACGTCCCCGACGCCCAGAACCCGGGCGGCACCACCTCCTTCGAGAAGGGCTCCGGCCTGCTCAACGTGCGCGCCGCCCTCGACCTCCTGGGTGTCGCCTCCGACGGCATGGCGATCCCCGAGTCGGACGAGCCGACCGTGCGCATCGTCAGCCCCGCCGACGCCGAGGTCTTCGACGGCACCACGACCATCGCGGTCAGCGGCACCGCCAGCGACGGCTTCATCCCCCCGGTCGTCCCGGACGAGCAGCTCCTCGTCCAGGACGCCATCGATACCTCCCTGGACGGTGCCTCCGACATCGTCGAGGGCGCAGTGCAGGAGGTCGAAGGCGGCCTCAACTACCGCATCACCGTGCGCGACGCGGCCGGAATCCCGGTGACCGGCAACGCGCAGCTGCGCGTGACCCAGAACGTCGACGGCACGAACTACTTCACCAACATCATCGTCGACGCCCTCGGCGCCAGCCCGGGCACCGCCACGCCCCCGGGTGCGGTGGCCACCTCGGCTTCGGTCGTCGGCAACGACGTCTTCTTCTTCATCCCCTACGCCAACCTGGGCAACCCGCCCATCGGCACCCCGGCCCACAACGTGTTCTTCTCGAGCTTCTCGGGTGGCATCGTCGACGTGGCCCCGAGCCCCGACACCGGCCCCGGTGCTGACGTGATCCTGCGCCCGATGTACGCCGCGCCCTACACGATCCTGCGCCCGATGGACGGGGTCCAGCCGGTCTCGACCCTGACCCTCTCGATCGACGGCGCTCCGGGCCAGCCGGTCGCGCTCTCCGGAATGAGCCCCTCGTTCACCTGGTCGACCGTGATCGACCCCGACGCTCCCTTCCTCGCGGACGGCGCCCACACCCTCGACGCGACCCTGTCCCTGGACGGTGTTCCGGCCACGACGCACTCGACCACCTTCACGCTCGAGCGCGAAGCGTCCTTCGAGTACGAGATCCTGATCACCTCGCCGCGTCCCGGCGACGTGGTCCCGCGCCAGACGATCGAGATCCGCGGCACGACCGTGACCGAGGACCCCGCGATGGACCAGGAGGTCCTGCTCGAGCTGCTCGGTCCCGACAACTTCGGTCCGATCGTGGCCAGCGGCCTGACCCCCTGGACGGCGAACGTCTCCTTCGACCGCGCCCCCGGGGAGTACAGCATCCTCGCCACCTTCAAGGTGAACGGCATCGAGGAGGCCGTCGACCTGATCAAGGTCACCGTCCCCGAAGCCGCCCCCGGCGTGTCCTGCATGCCGCGCACCTCGAGCTTCTGGCGCAAGCAGTTCACCGGCAGCCGGCGCTTCACGGCCTCGGAGGCCGAGATGATCGGGGCGCGTGCCGTCGACCTCTCGAACGGCTTCTTCGCGGACCGCAACGAGCTCGTCGCGGCCCTGAACTACTCCGGCTGCGACTCGACCGCCGAGGAGCGGGCGATGCGCGAGAAGGCCGGCCTCCTGATGAACCTCGCCTCCGGCGAGCTCTCCGGCAACATGTCCTACCAGGCGGGCCTCTCGGGTGACGAGTGCCTCGACC
>JAJFFA010000206.1 GCA_021776885.1 Planctomycetota bacterium | reverse complement strand
GCCGCGCGCGCGGGAAGTGTGGATCGCTTCTACTTCGATGAACAGCGAGTCGCCGAGCACGCCAACCTCAAGGACTTCGCCGCGGTCCGCACGGGCACCGGGCGTGTGATCGCTAGCGAAGATCAACGAGGATGGAGCTATGACAGCTCGGGGACGCGATTCGAGCCTGTGGAAGACGGCTATGAATACACAGCTCCGGTTGGTTCGTTTCGGCCCAACCCTTGGGGCCTCCACAACGTACTTGGCAATGTCATGGAGTGGTGCGAAGACACGTACGTCATCTATCCTGGCCACCCACACGCTGCCATGGACCGCGGCTACAGTGAGAATCTTCTCCGTGTGTATCGCGGTGGCGGCTACCACAGGGCATTGTCGTCGGCGCGTCTCTCAGGACGTGGCCGAGAGCCCGAAACGTTTCTCTTCCGCGCCGTCGGCGTGCGCGCGGCGAGGGGGCTGGACGCCGACGAGTAACTAACTTGTCGACCACGACAGCGCAACATAGGTCGACATCGCATTGTATCACCGCGTCGGGCCCGAGAGCTCGAAGCCAAACGACAACGAGATGGCCCTCAGTTTCCACCCGCTCCATCGACGCCGAGCCAAGGGCGCTTCGCTCTTGTCTACCGGGTACTAAGAGCTGGGCAACGTGCGGCTCGTTCAAGATGCTCATGCCGTCGAGGCGGTCATGCCGGATGGGTCCGATCAGCGGCACCATCTCGCGACAAGAGCCGTGAACTGGTCCCTTCAAGGGGCCAACTCGGCGGCCGTCACACCGGTGTCATCGGGCTGCGTAGCCAAGACGGCGCCTTCGGGCTCACAAAGCCGAAGTTCCCCAGTTATTTCCGGGTACACGTCCGGTCTCGCCCGCGCCATCCCCTGCTACCCCTGATCAGATCGCTTGCGGCGATCCATTCAACTGAAGACCTAATCTCTCTGAACAGAGGGTGCCATTCCACGTGTGCTTCCCCGCTCGGGCGGACCGCGACGTCGCCTCCGGGAGGCCACACCGTGAGTTCCCCGAGTTGCCTTACCCCGCAACGCCCATAGTCAATCGATGAAACGTATCCCGACTTGCCGAATCGACTTCATGGTCAGCCTCGCCGCACTCGCTCCCGCTGTAGCGCAGAATGAGGTTGCTGAACAAGCAGCACCGACGGCGGTCTTCGACGCGCTGGCGGGGGTGCCCCCCAGCTTCTCCCAGCACAATGGAGAGATGGCGTTCGTCGGGATCAAAGGGGGCGAGCAGGTTCTGGTCTGGGGCGAAAACGAGGTGGAAGGTTTCTCGGGCCTTGCGCTCTTGACGTGGTCACCGGATGGCGAGCATCTGGTCTGCACAGGCGAGGGAGCGGGGGGCTCGCGGCTGCTCATCGTCGACGGAGTGGCGTCTGATCTCGGGGGTAGCGTCGTGGAAGCCGCAGGGATCCGTTTCGTCGCGGACCAACGGCCTCTCGTCTTGGTTTCCAACGGATCGGAGCAATGGCTCGCGGTCGGCAAGCAGCGCTCGGAAGCCGCAGTGACCTCGGCATGGGGTCCCTCGTCAACTGAGGTCGTCGTGACCTCCAAGGGTCCCGAATTCGTCAAGGCAACACGCGTTCCTGTGAGCGAAGACGGGAAGTACGTCCTGTACTACTTGAATCATCAAGGTCGAAGTGAGGTCGTCCGCTGGAACACGGCGACCGGTGAGACATCGCGTATCGCGGTCGACCGCAGCGTCAGCGGAATCGAGCTAGGCCCGGAGGGTAAGAGCTGGCACCGGGTGAAGACCGGGAGGA
This sequence comes from Planctomycetota bacterium, assembly GCA_021776885.1. Lineage (GTDB taxonomy): Bacteria > Planctomycetota > UBA1135 > UBA1135 > JAJFFA01. The sequence continues at coordinate 788 of JAJFFA010000206.1, read as the reverse complement.
ACACGAGTTCGATCTATTGCGATGGACAGTTGGTCGGGTCGAACGCGCTTCAATGGAACGGCATCGATCGCACGACTGGTCAGCCGGTCCTTGTGTTATGGGATGGAGTCGAGACAAGCCTTCAGGTCGGAGAGAGGCGCACCCCCTTGATTGGCAAGCGAGGAGTCCTGACGCGCCCCATGCTATCTGCGCTTTCGCCAGACGGCTCCCAGGTAACCTACACAACGCTCGATCATCGTATCGTCGACCTTCTGTCGCCGGACGGCAACACCCTCAACGAAAGGCGCTCCTACAGCAAAGACACCTCGGCCAAGCGTGCTCGCTGGTCGCCAGATGGCCAACGTATCGTTTACCTCGCCCCCTCCTCCCGCTCAGCTGGTTACCTCGTCGTTGAGGGCCGGGGCAAGACGTCAGTCCGCTGGCCCGCATTCTGGCAACTGAAGTCCGGGATCGAACCCATCATCGAGATCGAGACGATAGAGGACGGGGTGCACGCCTTTCACCTGATCCAGAGAGGCGACGAGTGCGGCTTGGGCCTGGTCAACCTTGACACTGGCGAGACGACGCGATTCGAGCCAGTTCCCGAGGGTCTCTCTGGGACTTGGAGTTCGCTCGCACCTTCCGAGGGAGGCGAACATCTTGCGGGGCTGGTGCACCACGGGGAGAGTACGAACAGCTCCTCAGAATCGTCGCTAAGCTCGGCCGGGAGCTTCACCCAATCGATCATCGCCACGGACGGGCATTGGGAGAAGGGCACGTACGTAGTCCTTGACGGCAGGGTCGCCGCC
>JAJFFA010000205.1 GCA_021776885.1 Planctomycetota bacterium | reverse complement strand
GAGCTCCTCGATGACGGGCTCTGCCCCGAACACGAGGACAGCGCCACACCACTGGATGCTGTCCCCGGGTGCGAGGGGCGCGTCCTCGAAGGCGCGACCGTTCAACAACGGTGTCGTCGCCGAGCCGACCAGGACGACCTTGGGCGGATCGGTCCAGACCTGGAGCTCGTCCCCCTGGGTCCCGCTGACCTCGACCTCGCACCCGGCGGCGCCCACCCGGGTGCGGCCCCGGTCGAGGGGTACGCGCCGCTTCGCCCCTTCCAGGGTCACGTCTAGCCAAGGTGCCATGGCCACCTTACATACCGGATGGCCCCGGCGTTTGGCCAGAACCGGCGCCCCCCGGAAGGACTTTCCACGTTCCCCGCTCCAGGTGGCACTATACTTGTTGTGTGGAACCCTCCTACCCCGTCCTAACGCGTTGAAGATCGGTCTTCATCAGTCTGCGCGCCTGGAGCAGCGACTCATCCAGTCGCCGCAGATGATCCAGGCCATGCAGATTCTGCAGCTCTCTTCGCTGGACCTGGCGGAGCGCATCGAGCAGGAGCTGACGGAGAACCCTTTCCTCGAGGTCGAGGAGGCCTCCGAGGAGCGCTCGGAGGACGGTGGGCCCAACGTCAAGGACGAGCCGGAGCCGGATGGCGTCGAGCGCATGCTCGAGGAGCTCGAGCGCTACGAGCGTGACTTCGGCGACGGTACCCGTGTCCGCGCGGCCTCGTCCGAAGAGGGCGACCGCAAGTACGAGGCGATGCAGAACACGCCCGATCTGGAGCAGAGTCTGGCCGAGGCGCTCTTGCTGCAGATCGCGATCCTCGAGCTCGACGAGCGCCAGCGCACCATCGTCGAGTACCTGATCTGGTCCCTCGACGGGCGCGGCTACCTGACCGAGGAGCGCGAGGACCTGGCCCTGGCCCTGTCCGGCGAGCTCGAAGAGCCGGTCAGCCCGCAGGAGATCGAGGCCACCCTGGTGCAGCTGCGCGCCGTCTCGCACCCGGCCCTCGGAGCGCGCGACCTGCGCGAGGCGCTCTTGCTGCAGCTCGACTCCCGCGGCTACGGCGACGGCCTGGTGCGCGCCCTGGTCGCGTCGCACCTCTCCGACATCGAGGGCAACCGGCTGCCGCGCATCGCCAAGGCCACGGGCAGCTCGATCGACGAGGTCAAGGACGCGGTCGACGTGATCCGTACCCTCGACCCCTCCCCCGGGGCCGAGTACGGCGAGGCGCGCGGCGCGATTATCACCCCGGACGTCCTGGTCGAGGAGATCGACGGCAGCTACGTGGTGCGCCTCGACCGCGAGCGTACCCCGGCCCTGTGCGTCAGCCCGACCTACCGCAAGATGCTGGCCCAGGCCGAGCGCGGCGACGGGGTGCGTGAGTGGGTCAAGAAGCGCCTCGAGTCGGCGCGCTGGTTCATCGACTCGGTCGAGCAGCGCCAGTCGACCCTGCAGCGCATCGCCGAGTCGATCTTCCGCCGCCAGGAGGGCTACCTGGAGCGCGGCGTGGCCGGGCTCAAGCCCCTGCGCATGCAGGAGGTGGCCGACGAGGTCGGCGTGCACATCTCGACCGTCAGTCGCGGCGTGTCGGGCAAGTACGCCCAGACGCCACGGGGGATCTCGCCGCTCAAGTTCTTCTTCACCGGCGGGACCGAGAAGGACACGGGCGAGGTCGAGAGCCAGGCGGGCGTCAAGGAGCGCATTCGCCAGATCGTTGGCGAGGAGGACCCCAAGAAGCCCATGTCCGACGATCAGATCGCCGCCTCGCTCGAGGAGCGGGACGGCATCCGCATTGCACGGCGGACGGTGACCAAGTACAGAAAGGCGCTCGGCCTACCCTCCTCGAGTCAGCGCCGGGCCTACTGACACACGACCGCCGCGACGACGCCATGAGCACCAAAGCCACCGAACTGCGCAAGGGCAACGTCCTGATGAAGGACGATGACCTGCTCCTGATCACCGACTACAACCACGCCACGCCAGGCAACCTGCGAGCCGTGATCCAGATCAAGTACAAGAGCCTCCTGAACGGTCAGGTCGGTCAGTTCCGCCCCACCGCCGGTGACTCCTTCGAGCTGGCGTACCTCGACAGGAAGAAGTCCCAGTACCTGTACAAGGAAGCCAACGGGGACTTCGTCTTCATGGACGAGGAGACCTACGAGCAGTTCCACCTGGACCCGGAGCTGGTCGGGGACAAGATGGGCTTCATCAAGGAGAGCTCGTCGGTGGACGTGACCTTCCACGAGACGACGCCCCTGGGGGTCGACCTGCCCACCCACGTCGTGCTCGAGGTGACCGAGGCCGAGGCGGCGGTGAAAGGCAACTCGGCCACGGGGGTCAAGAAGGACGCCGTGCTCGAGACGGGGCTGTCGATCAAGGTCCCGATGCACATCGGCGTCGGCGAGACGATCAAGGTCAGCACCGACAACGGCGAGTTCCAGGGCCGCGCGTCGTAGCCCGGACCGCTCACGAGCCTCCGGCCGGCTAGCCGCCGCTCAGGCTTGCTGCTCGCGCCCGTGAACCTTGGCCAGGGACCTCAGCAGCTGGGCCAAGCCCTCGAAATCGAAGGGCTTCGTGGCGTAGCTCGTGCCCGCGGGCGGCGCGCCGCGCCGCTTCAGGACCTCGGCCGAGTGGCCCGTCAGAAAGACCACGGGGGCCGCGCTCAGCTCGCGCACCGCCGGCAGCAGCGACGTTCCGCTCACCCCGTCCAGCTCCAGGTCAATCAGCAGCAGGCCCCAGTCATCGGGCGCTTGCGCCAGGACCTCGAGGAAGGCCGCGCCCGTGAGTAGCGCACGTCCGCGCAGCCCGGCGGCCTCGAGGGCGAA
>JAJFFA010000204.1 GCA_021776885.1 Planctomycetota bacterium | reverse complement strand
CACCGAGTTCGCGATCCGCATGTCCCACGCGCGGCAGGCGCCGGACGAGGTGATCGACCCGGCCTCGCTCTTCCCGATGTGGCAGCTCTCGGGGCTCAAGCCGACGTTCAATGCGAACCTCATGAACAACCAGCTCGAGCCGCAGGAGGTCGTGCACCCGCGCGAGCGCGGCTACACCATCGACCCGGGCGACTCGTACACGGGGTCGAGCGGGACGCGCTTCATGCCCTGGCCGATGAACCGGAACCCGAACCTCACGCCGCTCCGCTTCACCTGGCGTAACACCGAGCTGGGCTCACACCGCAGTGGCAACTCGGGTGCGGGTGTCGATCCGGATCAGCTGGCCGTGGCCCTGGGTACGGCGGCTCCGAAGGTCTACGGGGAGGGCGAGATTCAGACCATCGGTCTGCCGCTCCTGATCGAGTACCGCTGCTTCCCCGACCAGGGTGCCATCGGCCTGAACGCCCTGGACATCTCCCTGGCGGCCAACTCCTCGTCGCGTCCCTGGTTCCGGGGCTTCTCCTCCGGCGGCTTCGGCTCCGGCGGTTCGATCAACCAGATCGACCCCGACCTCGAGACCCAGGCGAACGGTGGCTACAACCCCAACTCACAGCCCCCGGGCGCGGGCACGCCGGCCCTGGACAACGTGGTCTACATCGGTGCGATCGACCTGGTCGTGCGCCTCTCGCGCGCCCTGTCGGTCTGGTTCGAGGCGAGTGACCCGACGACGGGCATGGGCTTCACGAACCCGACCTACAGCCCGATCGTGGTCGAGCCCGCCGCGGCGGATCGTCCCTTCGGGACCGACATCATCTTCGCCTTCCGCGGAGCGCTCGCCGTTGGCGGAAGCGAAGCGGAGGCCGCTACCGATGCGAATACCCTCGACATCTACGGCAACCACTACCTGGGTCTGCCGCACAACGAGGCCGACGAGAACCCGACCATCTCCTTCTTCCAGGCGAACAAGGAGTGGACGAACTTCGACCCGACCTCGACGAACCCCCTTGGAATCAACGGCGCTCCCTACTACCAGATCCGCGTGACGTTCCAATCGAACGTGGCCACCGGGCTCATCGCCGAGCTCTCCGCCCTCGCGCTCTCCTGGGCACAGCAGTAGGCCCCGACTGATGGCCCGGGCCCCGGCGGTGAGCGCGGGGCCCGGGTCTGTTCGCTCCCCAAGCTCACCTTCCAGTCCCCCCCCGACTCCCCCTGAGACGTCACGACCCGATCCATGCGAGCCCATTCCCTTCGTGAGCGCAGCGACCGGACCCTCCGGTTTGTCGTCCTGGCAACGGCAAGCCTGCTGGTCGGCTTGACTGGCGGCGCCTGCAGCAGCAGCACCAGTACCGCCTCGGGCACCGATCTCGACACGTCATTCGAGGTGTTCGATATCTCCGTGCAGCAGGGCGAGTTGGACTGGCGGATCAACCGTCCCATCGACGTCCGTTTCACCAAGGACGTGGACTTCGCCACGGTCTCCTTGAACACGATCCGTATCGCCGACGCGTCGGGCCAGCCGGCGACGGGGACGTTCGCGGTGCCGCTGGTCAACGGAGTGCGCGACCCGAAGCGCATCCGCTTCCAGCCGGCCTGCCCGACCCGTAGCGACAACACGGACGCCGGGTTCCGACCGGGGGGCGTCTTCTACACCATCGCGGTTCCGGACACCGGGTTGACGGTGCGCTCGACGGCCGGCGAGACCCTCGAGGTCGGCGGCAACTCGAACTTCACCACGCCCAACTCGGTCGACCCTGCGGACCTCTTTCTCGACACGGTCCCGGGCCCTCCTGGTGTGCGCCTGCGCGGTACCCCGAACGTCGGAGCGACCGAGACCGCGGCCACCTATCTCGAGCTGGGGGGGGACCCGAACAACCGGGTCTACTTCGCGCTCGAGTCCGCGACCCAGACGGGGCAGTTGCCCTTCGGGTTCGAGGCGCCGCTGAACAAGTACGCGGACGCGAGCACCCAGGTCGCCATCGTGCTGCACCTGAACCAGCCGATCCAGCCCTCGGAAGAGAACATCAATCCGCAGAGCGTCACGCTGCAGTACTTCGACAACCGCCAGCCGGCCGGGACCGAGTGGGTCGACATCGCGACGCGGGTCGAGCTCGATGCCAACTGCACCGAGACGGGCGCGGCGCTGCGCCTGACCCCGTCCGGCATCCTGCCCCAGGGCGCCCGCGTGCGGGTCAACATCCGGCAAGGGTTCGAGGACCTCACGGGGGCGGCGACGAGCGCAGACCTGACGCAGTTCGCTCAGATGCGGGTGCAGATCGCCGACAACGTCGCCACAGCCGATCCCAGCGCCGACGCGGACGCCCTGATCGAGGCCTTCACGGTCGGTGGCGCGGACTCGTTCGAGGACACTCAAGCAGCTCTCGGCCAACCGCGCGCCAACTGGGGCGGCGGCATGCTCGCGGCGGCCTTCGAGTTCGACGGCACCGGCGGCGGTGGCGGAGACTTCGACTGGATCGTGGCCGCCGGCGCCACGGTCATGGTCGACACCACAGCTGGAACCATCTCGGGGCCGAGTGGGAACCAGTCGGTCATCAACGGGTTGATCGACGTGCGCAACGTCACCATCCCGGCCTCGGCCACCGTGATCTTCCAGGGCCCGAACCCGATCACGATCATGGCCGCGGGGCGCGTGACGATCGGTGGCACCCTCTCGCTCAACGGCGGCAACGCCCGCGGCGTGACCAACCTGGACACGACCGACGAGCCCGAGCTGGGAGCCTCCGGCCAGGGCGGCGGTGGCGCTGGCGGTGTCGGTAGTTTCCTGACTTCGCAGTCGACGCCGCGGGGCGGAACCGGGGCCGGTGCCTTCAACCGCCCGAACCGCGGCGGAGCCGGCGGCGAGGCCAGCTACGTCTTCGACGACAAGAACGGTCGTCGAGCCGGCGGCGGCGGTGGCGGGCGCTTCGGGCCCGACGTGCTCTACCCCTTCACTCCGATGGGCTCGTCGGATGCCTTCTTCGTCATCTGCCAGACCCTGGTCGGCATGGACGCCGAGAGCGGCTTCGTCGGTGGCGCCAACGGACTTGGCTCGGAGAGCCAGAGCGTGCGCGCGCGCGGTGGCGTCCCGGGCCTCTCTCCCTTCACGGACGGCGACAGCGAGAACGATTTCTTCGGCTCGATGGTCGTCGATCCCGGATTGCCGACCGAGCGCCTGGTTATCGGAGAGCTGGACCGGGTCTGGGCCGGCGGCGGTGGGGGCGCGGGCGGTGACGCCGTCAACTTCGCGTCGTTCCCGCTGGTTCCGTTCCAGAGTACGGCAGACGAGAAAGGTGCCGGAGGCGGCGGTGGCGCAGGCGGCATCCGGATCCTCTCGATCGGCCCGATCCTCGTCGAGGACGGTGGCCGCATCACGGCCGACGGCGGTCGCGGCGCCGGTGGCGAGAACACGGCCGGCTTCGATCGGGTCGGTGGCGGCTCGGCGGGTGGCTCGGGCGGACACATCGTGCTGGCCAGCGCCGACTACATCTCCATCGCCGGGGCGGCTCCCAGTGGCACGGGCGCCGGCGCGAGTCCCTTCTACAACGACGCACAGATCGGCCAGGTCCACAGTGTTCGGGCCATCAGCGCCCTCGGTGGTCAGGGCGGAGCGGGCCACGACGACGAGGGCGGCGTCAGCGCGACCGGTGCCAGCCAGTGGAGCTGTGACGCGATCCCCTTCCCGCGGATCCAGGACCTGGTGCGGGTCGGCTCGG